>JBAVHY010000306.1:0-4719 GCA_049686315.1 Candidatus Acidiferrum sp.
ACCTTCACGAGCGGGGGTTCGCGGCGCATCAGCAGGTTCAACGCGGAGTGAACGGCGTCCAGATCCTGAAAGGTGTACATCCGCTCCGTGCGGGTGCGCAGTTCGCCGGGCGTCTGGGGCCCGCGCAGCATCAGCACACAAAGCACGGCAATTTCGTGGCGGTGAAAGTTATAGAGTTCGTTCAGGCGGTGTTCAAACTTGACCACGCGGGAATCGCCGCTCGCGGAACGCACGACATACTGGTCGGTGAGCGAGCGCAACGCCTTGCGCACGGCGTCTTCGTTCAAGTTCATCACCGGATCACGATTCGATTTTTGATTGCAGGCGTTGACCAGGGCGTTCAAGGACAGCGGGTAGTACTCGGGCGTGGTCGTTTCCTTCTCTACCAGCGCACCCAGTACGCGGGCTTCCACTTCCGTCAGTTCGAGGCTCATGAGCAAATCATAACAGCACTCGAATCCGCCGCGAAGTTTACGCGCACCTAATTTCCCTTCCCTGAACGATCCAGGAGTTCCTTCAAATACTGTTGCCAGACCGCCGCCCAGGTGTGCGTGCCATGGCCGTGGGTCTGCTCGGAAGCGGGCAGGAGGACGAACTTGCCGTTTTTGACACGCTTGATCTCGCGCTCGGCAATACCCAGTTCGGGCGGGTTGATAAAGTCATCGCCAGAATTGATGTACATCACATGAGCCTGAATGGTTTCGAGCTTTGGCAAGGGATCGTAGTTTCGAGAGGAGTTGACGGCATACAGGAAGTCGTTTGCGTCCAGGCCCGCCGCGATTCTTTTCATCGAGTCATCCAGGAATTTGTCGGCGGCGTCACGCGTGGGCAGATCTTCCTGCATGTGCAGAGGCGCGCTCCCCGCAATCAGGAGAAAATCCGCGGCGATCTGCAAACCAGCGCGCGGCTGGATGGTGTACTCGCCATTTTTCCATTCCGGATCCTGACGGATGCCGCCGATGACCATTTTGCGCCAGATGCGGTTGCGGCCGGCGATCTGGACCGGTTGGCAGGCCAGCGGCATGAGCGCATCCATGAAATCCGCGTAGGTTTCACCCCACAGCCAGGAATGCATGCAGCCCATGGAAGTGCCGAGGATCAGGCGAAGATGGTTCACGCCCAGGCCTTTCAGGACCAGCTCATGTTGGAGCGCGACCATGTCCGCATACTCATACTGCGGGAAACGCGCGTGGAGACCATCGCTCGGCTTGCTGGATTTTCCGTGGCCAATGTTGTCGGGCAGGATCAGGAAATATTTTGTAGCGTCGAGCAATTGCTCAGGACCGAAGAGCTCTCCCGCAAAGATTGGCCGGAAGAAGTTGCTCCCGCTGCCGCCCGTGCCATGGAGGATCAGGACCGCGTTGGAGGTGTGGCCGCTGGCATCTTTTGCCGGCTTACCGAGGGCGTAGTAATGGATGCGGATTTCCGGCAGCGTCTCTCCCGATTGGAAATGGAAATCGTGCACCACGAAATCGCCCTCTTGTGGTGCGGGCCACGCCTCTGCGGTTTTTTCCGGTTGCTGGCCACGTGATGGAGCTGCGCCAAGTAGGAGAATTACAACCCAAAACCATCCAAAGGCTCGCATTTTGTTCTTCATTTGCCCTCTCAGGGAATCGTTACGAATTTGGATGTTACCTAGCAACCGAGCTTTCAAACGACGGGAGTGTACAACTATACCTTGTGGCCGCGCCCAAAACACTAGGTCGGTGTCGGGGATTGGTTGAGGGGAAAGAGATAACGCAGAAACACGGAGGGACACAGGGGAAGCAATTTCGGATTTCAGGCTCAAACGAAGGTTAAAAAGAGATGGTGCGGTCGAGTGGATTCGAACCACCACGGTATTGCTACCGCCAGCCCCTCAAGCTGGTGCGTCTGCCAGTTCCGCCACGACCGCACAGAGGAAGATGTGTTCATTGTAGCCGCGCCGGGAAAAACGGGCAAGGCGCGGGAAGAAGTCTCGTTGGATTGCCGCTCTCGGCAACTCAGGGAGTGAAACGGCACATCTGGCTAATGACTTAGTCCGTAAAAGCGGCAGCAAGCTGCTGCACTCCAAATTAGTTACGGCTTGGCCGGTGTTGCCGGTGCTGGTTGTTGCGGCGTGGTCGATTGCGGCGCAGCGGGTTGTTGGGTCGCTGGCGCAGAGGTTACCGGTGGCGCGGGCTTGACCGGCGCGGGAGCGGGCTTGGAGAACTTCTGCAAGATCGAACCACCCTGCTCCACGGTGCGATCCACGCGCACAACCATGGCCAGCGCGCAGATCATGAACATTACCGCGCACCAAGTGGTCGCCTGCGATAGCACGGATGCGGCGCCGCGCGGGCCGAAGGCCGTCTGGCTGCCAGCGCCGCCGAACGCACCGGCAAGATCGGCTGCCTTACCGCTCTGGAGCAGCACGACAATAATCAGCACCAGGCAGTTCATCACGAAAAAAGCAGTAAGTAGCCAGGGGGCCCAGCGGAACCCGACTGTTATGATCCCGAAGCCCACAAGCAGCGAGATCGTCCATTTCATCCAAGCTGGCATTTCCTACACCTCATTATTCCTAAATTGCAACTCTCTGCTGGTGGCCGGCTTTACCCTTGCTAGCGGGGCCAATCCTTCACTAAACTTGCGAACGACTTCGGGTCCAAGCTCGCTCCACCGACGAGCGCGCCGTCGAGTTCTTCCTGGGCCATCAAGCCTTGAATATTGTCAGGCTTGACGCTACCACCGTAGAGAATGCGCAAGGCGGAAGCATGGCTAGGGGAGAACTGCGCCGAGGCACACTGGCGAACGTACTTGTGCACCGCGGCCGCGATTTCCGGAGTAGCCGTGCGGCCCGTGCCAATTGCCCAGACCGGTTCGTAAGCTATCAGAATACGGGAGAATTCCTCCGCGGTCAACGCGCCGACACTGCCCTTGAACTGGGTTTCGATGACTTGTTCGGTTTGCCCGGCCTCGCGGTCGGCGAGCATCTCACCGATACAGACAATCGGTGTAAGCCCCGCTGCTAGAGCACTTTTAGTCTTCTTCAGGACGGTTTCGTTGGTGTCGCCAAAGAATTGCCGGCGCTCCGAATGCCCGACGATGGTGTAGCGGCAGCCCGCTTCCACCAACATCCCGGTGGAGATTTGGCCGGTGAAGGCACCTTCCTTTTCCCAGAAAACGTCCTGGGCGGAGATGCCGATGGCCGTGCCCTTGGCGGCCTTGACCGCTACAGGAATGTTGGTAAAGGGCGGAGCGATCACGATGTCGCAATCGGTGACGTCCGCGACCAGCGGTTTGAAAGCCCGAAAAAACTTGCGGGTGTCCTTCTGATTCTTGAACATCTTCCAGTTGCCGGCGATTACCCGGCGACGATTGGTTGGGCTCATTTGTCGGTCAATGCCTCCACGCCGGGGAGTTTGCGGCCGCCGAGGAATTCCAGCGACGCGCCCCCACCGGTTGAAATATGAGAAATCTGTTTTGCCAGGCCGGACTGCTGCACCGCGGCCACGGAGTCGCCGCCGCCGACAATCGAAATCGCGCCAGCAGAAGTGGCAGCAGCGACAGCTTTGGCGATTTCCAGGGTGCCCTTGGCGAAGGCGGGCATTTCAAACACGCCCATGGGCCCGTTCCAGACGATGGTCTTGGCCTTGGCAATTTCCGCCTTGTAGGAGTCGATCGTTTTCGGGCCAATGTCCAGACCCATCTGGTCCGCGGGCATCGCGGAGACGTCAACGAGTTTCAAAGGCGCGTCGGGCTTGAATTCCGGTGCGATCACGTTGTCCACGGGCAGGAGAAAGTTGAAATTCTTCAGCTTCGCATCCGCCAAGATTTTCCTGGCCAGGTCCAGCTTGTCCTCTTCGACAAGAGATTTCCCGATGCCGAGCCCTTGCGCCTTCAAGAAGGTGTAGGCCATGCCTCCGCCAATCAGCATGGCATCGGCAATCTTCATAAGGTTTTCGACGACTTCGATCTTGTCGCTGACCTTGGCGCCGCCCAGAATGGCCACGAACGGGCGTGTTGGCTTGCTGATTGCGTTGCCGATATATTCGAGTTCCTTTTCCATCAGCAGCCCGGCGGCCGCCTGTTTTACAAATTTCGTGATGCCAACCACCGAGGCATGCGCGCGGTGCGCCGAGCCGAACGCATCACACACATACACGCCGTCGCACAGCGCCGCGAGTTGCTTCGAAAACGCCTCATCGTTCTTCTCCTCCTCAGGATGGAAGCGGACGTTCTCAAGCAGCAGGATTTCACCATCTCCCAAGCTGTTGCTCTTCGATTCGGGAATGGCGCCGACACAATCCGAGGAAAAACGCACGGGCTTTCCGATCAACTCCTCGAGCTTTCTCGCCGCGGGAAGGAGCGAGTACTTCGGCTCCGGCTTCCCCTTTGGCCGTCCGAGATGAGATGCCAGGACTAGGCGCCCGCCTTTTTGAACGGCCATGCGCAGCGTGGGCAGAGTCTCCCGGATGCGGGTATCGTCAGTAACGACGCCATCCTTGAGCGGCACATTGAAGTCCACGCGAATGAATACGCGCTTGCCACGCAAATCGAGATCCTGAATTGTCAGTTTGTTCATGGTGAGATCACTTTCTGTGAATCATTGTCAGAATCGGAGATCGGATATCAGATATCAGCGATCAGATATCAGGGACCAGTTTAGAACTCGGAGTTAACCCCAGCCCTTCATGCGGGCGAGGAACCTCTAATAGGTGTTGCAGAGCAAGAGAGATTCCTCGCTTCGCTCGGAAT
>JBAVHY010000307.1:0-2023 GCA_049686315.1 Candidatus Acidiferrum sp.
CACCACATCCCCGATTGGCAGAATGCGCTCCAGCAAATGCTCCGAGTCGTGAAGCCAAACGGCTACCTCATCTATAAGGATTTCGCCCTGCCGAGATGAATAGCGTCCCTCGGCAGGAAGATTTCCAAGAGCCTTGGCTATCTCACCGCCGAAGACCTGAACCGATTCGCGCAGCAGAATCAGTTGGCGGTTGTGCACCTCGCACGCTCATTCAACAAGTATGAGGTCGTGTGGCGGAAGCCCGGCTAGATCAAACGTGAGTCCAGTGTGGGTCAGGGATGGGTTCCTCTAATCTAGCCTTGGCAGCGAGTAGATGCGCAATTCGCCGGACTCGAAACTGGCGTAATGCAGACCGTCCGGGGAGAGAGCGGCCCGCCCATTTGTCGGGAACGGACGATCCACAATAGGCGTTGGAATTGTGCGGTCAAACACAGTCCAACGGCCAACGTCGCTTTCGCAATCCTCCTTTGCGGACGTGGCATACTGAGACATATCGGCTGTAGCACTCTCGATTGCTCCACAAAATTGCGGTGCAATCCACGGTAGGGTCTGCACAGGCTGGTCTTTTTTCCAGATAACAAGCTGACGATCTTTGCGGCCTTTCACAGGCACTTGTCCCACTACGCTGCCGTCGGCCATGAGGCCGACGATCACCGCCGTGCCGTCTTCTTTCAAGGGCGCATCCCAAGCAGGTTGACCATCCGGCTCGACCACCATCCTGCAACGCCTTCTTGCGTTCGCATACACGACATTGGTCGAGACCCACACGTTGGGTTTCAGTTCTTGCTCGCAAAGCATGTACGCGAGTCCATGCTCTCCAAACTTTCTGTCCATCGTTCCGATTGGCCAGTCTTTTTCTCTCGTTCCGGTCTGAAGGAGCGGAGAGCCGTCAAAGGTGTCGTAAGTGCGCGGTCCGCTGAGAGTGAAGCCCTTTTGAAACACGAGAGCATGATCTACAAAAGTTGTCTGCTCCAGAAAGCGGTTCAGTCTTGCGGTGTCTTTCAAATTTGCATCGAGCAGAATAATTCCTGATTTCGATTCTCCCGCCTCCTCGATTCTGAACAGCAGGGTACCACCGGGACCGGGTCTACCCTCGCCTTCCGTGACCAGAACTCCGTCACCGTCGGCATCGTATGGAAGATCGCGGCTGGCCTTGAGTGTTCCTTGAACACCGAAGGCAAGCACACGGGCCATTCCGTGCACCTTCTCTTTAGGCGACGGGCGGCAATTCGGGCTAGTGTTGAACCCCACCGCAACCGTTTCGTTGTTCAGCCAGACCACGAAACGATACCCGATGATCTGATTTGCACACTTCGTGTCCGCGTGTGCACGAAAGAAGTCCTTTGGCAGTCCATGGGCCGCCAGATCGATCCGCACCGCAGGCGGCGGCTCCTTGGAGTATTGCCGCGACCCAGAACAACCCACGAGAAGAAACCCGGCGGTAACCGCAAAGAAGACTGAGACTGTGAACTTCCTTAGCATTTTTCCTCGGCTTGGGGTAGAAAGTCCCCCATCTTTCATAGCCGAGGATTATAGCTGTGTGGGAACCTGCGGCAGCCACACGTGCCAGATGCATAGCCCAAGGTGGCTTAGGACGGAATTGGCGGGATCGGCTGTTTCCCCAGAGAGCCAGCCTACGCACCGGATGCCGATACCTGTTCGACTGATAGCCTCGCCGGAGCCAGCGCGAGCAGTGTTCCGCCAATAACAACGAGTACAGCCGAGCCGATCCAAAACCCAGTCCGTTCACTCGGCATGTGGAATCCTAGGATCGTCATCACAACGGCGTGAGCGAAACTCGACCACGCCGCAAACCCGATTAGGCTACGATGCGCAGACGGCTTACGCACGGCCATCAGCAAGAAAACCCCCAGCGTGAAATACACGCTCATCATCATCGTATCACCCGTATCATCTGACGGACTTGGATGCCATAAAGACATCGCCACCGGATAAATCGCCGCCGCAAAAAACAACCCCACCAACACCAAGACCACCTTTAGCGCCCGTTCTCGATTCATGG
>JBAVHY010000308.1:0-1985 GCA_049686315.1 Candidatus Acidiferrum sp.
GTGAACTACTTTGCGGTAGGCCACTCCAGTCGGTGCTTTGCGTTTATCCAGGACTGGGTAGAAAAGAAAATCCGGCGGCACATGATGCGCGCCAAGAAACGCAAGGGATTCGGCTGGAAACGATGGAGTAAGGAGTGGCTCTATCAAGTGCTCGGGCTGTTCAAAGACTACCGAGTGCGGGGTTACGCGCCAAACCCGAAAGTCGCCCCGGCAGGATAGGTCTCATAACCCTTGATGCGAAACAACCAGACAAGCCGAGTGACCGAAATGGGCACGCTCGGTTTGACGCGGCGGGGTCTGGAAACCAGTCTACGGTTGGGTTAGTGAGTCCAATCCCAGAGGAAACGGGGAGCCCCAGGTAGGCCGAACCTAACAGCCCGTGGTGCAAGTCTGGGTACGTGAAAGAAAAACGGATGTGATCCACAGGGATAGTTCGTAGAATGCGCGCATGGCGATGAGCAAGAGGAGCGGCGGGGAGAAGCAAGAAGACATCTGGATCGCGCATACGGAGTTGGCGGTAGCGCCCGGGCATCCTTTCTATAAGCGGTTGAATGAGTTACTGGAGGGTGCAGGGTTCGATGAGTTGGTGGAAGGATTGTGTGCCCGTTTCTATCACGCGCGGCTGGGACGGCCATCGCTGCGACCTGGGATTTACTTTCGGGCACTGCTGATCGGATATTTCGAGGGCATCGATAGCGAGCGTGGGATCGCATGGCGGCTGGCCGATTCGCTGGCGCTACGACGGTTTCTGGGGATTGGACTGGACGAGCAAACCCCGGATCACTCGACGATCTCGCGGACCCGGCGGCTGATCGACATCGATCGGCATCGCGAGGTGTTCGCGTGGGTGCTGGGATTGTTGGCCGAACGGGGATTGCTGAAGGGACAGCGGATGGGCATCGACGCGACCACCTTGGAAGCGAATGCGGCGATGCGGTCGATTGTGCGGCGCGATACTGGGCAGACCTACGACGAGTTTTTGCGAGGATTGGCGAAGGCGTCGGGGATCGACACGCCGACCCGCGAGGACCTGGTGCGGTTGGACCGGAAGCGCAAGAAGCGAACCTCGAACAAGGAGTGGAAGAGTCCGGCGGACGAGGACGCACGGATAGCGAAGATGAAGGATGGGCGGACCCATTTGGCGCACAAGGCGGAGCACGCTGTGGACATGGACACGGGAGCCATTGTGGCGGTGACGCTGCAGGCCGCCGACCAGGGGGATACGACCACGCTGGATGAAACCTTGTGCGAGGCCGGTGAGCAGGTAGCAGAACAAATCCGACGCGAGGCCGAATCGCGGCCCCAGGACAAACCGAATGTCCATTTGCAGGGGATCGAAGAACTGGTGACGGACAAGGGCTACCACAGTAGTGCGGTGGTCGAGCGGATGAAGAGTTACGATGTGCGCAGTTACATACCGGAGAAGAAGCCGAAAGGGCGGCGCGACTGGCAAGGCCAGCGTGCAGAGCAGCAGGCGGTGTACCAGAACCGGCGACGCGTGCGGGGCGAGTACGGCAAGAGCTTACTGCGACGGCGCGGCGAGTTGATCGAACGCAGCTTCGCGCACTGCTACGAGACGGGCGGGATGCGGCGCTGCCATCTGCGAGGGCGGGAGAACATTCTGAAGCGGCAACTGGTCCATGTCGGAGCGTTCAACTTGAGTCTGATTCTGCGCAAGCTGCTGGGAGCGGGTACGCCGCGCGAGCTTAAAAACCGCGCTGGACAAGTATTTTCGCGACTCTTGCGCTCTTTGTCATGCTGGATGGCGGGCGGTTTCTTCACCCGGCAACCTAATCGCCCGACTAGCCTGCGGATGGCACCCTCTTTCCGGTGCCGCACACCTCGTCACCGCTCGCGCATTTTCCGTAGTTCTGCCACGGGCTGCTAGGGAACCTCTGAAGAACTCCCCGATTCACAGGCGGAGCGTATACGGTGTAAGTCGAGGTGAAAAGGCGAGTGCGACAACAAACTCTGGCGGCGCAGAC
>JBAVHY010000309.1:0-3887 GCA_049686315.1 Candidatus Acidiferrum sp.
GACTCACATTCCTTTTCGTGGCAGCTTCCGCTCTTGTTCATGCGCAGACTGGACATATAACTGCCGCCGAAGCAGCCAAACATGTTGGTGAACGGGCCACGGTCTGCGGCCAGGTCGTTAGCACGCATTACGCGGCGCGGAGCAAGGGCAGTCCCACCTTCCTGAATCTCGATGAACCGTATCCCAGGCAAATATTTACGATCATGATTTGGGGCAGTGACCGACCCAAATTTGGTGACCCTGAGGCCAAATACGGGAACAAAAAAGTGTGCGTGACGGGCTTGATTAAGGATTACAAGGGTGCTCCTGAAGTTGTCGTTGCACTGCCAAGTCAGATTGAAATCCAAAAATAGAAGTGCTTTTGTGTCCGCCAGTGCTAGAGGCTGGTATGGCAACAACAATTTCCCAATTCTCCAGCCGCAATGCCTCTCTTCGCAAGAATGTAGACGAGATGCACAGTACAAAGTCGAAGACCATAAGGACAAACTCGATTTAGAGAAACGAAAGTCATCGATGAATCTATCTTGCGGGAAATGCAAAACGATTCAGCCCTTCTCGGGAGACCCACCGAAGTGTAATGTTTGTGGTTGGGTGTGCGATTCCGTGGCAACCAAGGACACCGCTTACTGGCAGAACCTGAGAACGCAGCGGCACCAGCCTGCCAGTGCTCAGGAGGATGGGCGCATACTTCAGAAGCTGTTCGGTGTGGCCATTGTGATAGCCATTATATTCGGTGCGGCTTATTGGCTAACGCCCGAGAAACAACGCCTCGCCGAGAAATACAGCGTTAGCCAAGATCGGGTGTTTATCGAACCGAAGCCATACGGCTGCGATTATGACGACGCTCCGCTCGGCAACAAACATTGTCATTTCGAAAAGAATGTAGATGTGGGGCGTGCTTGTCCCGCTCCTGATTGCCGGGTCACCAGCGTGTATGTGTCGTGGCGTAAGGTCGACGAATGACGATGCCGTTAGGGGATGGGTCCGCTATATCTTGTGGTGCATTCTCGATCGCACGACGATTTTTGTATCCGCGTGAGTGGCCAATGCTCCAGTTGCCTCGATGGTGTCATTCGCGATCTTGCCTTCGATCAGCAAATCGTGGTTGCCCGGAACGCCCGTGAGTCCACGTACTCCCATTGACGGACCTTATCTTTAACCGCTTGAATTATTGCCTGTTCAATAATTCCATACATGTTTAATGTAGGATTGCGTTCAGTGGTTTTCTGTTACAGCAGTTCATTCGTAGTCTCAACCAGAGGTGAACCATGAGGTTTCTCGTATTCTGTGCCGTTGCCTGTTTCCTCGCTTTGATGAACTCCCAAGCGACGAGCACGCAAGACTGGGCGACTAAAGGCCGCTATGTTCTGGAGGACGGCAATGGACTGTACACGCATTGCCAGAGCGCCGAGAACAATCTGAAAATGGGAGAAGGGGATAACATTCAAATGAGATCAACTGCGAGCCAAACCGACTTCCTTGTGGCAGGAGCGTGTTGGGGTTACATACAAGCTGTGGTTGATTCAATCCCTCAAGGTGAAGGATTTCATCCAGACGAAAACGTAAGAATGAGCCAATACGTAGATGTTGTCACAGCGTATCTGCGCAATAATCCGAGTCAAAGACAAAAACCAGCTTACTATTTGGCAAGAACCGCGTTAACCGAAGCATTTCCTGGAAACAAAGCAAAACGCTAGTGGCCGACAGACCCAAACGCCAATTCAAGGTCGGCGACAAAATTCTCGTCAACATGTACGCCGGAAAGATCGTCGATGCAAGGATTCGTGCCGTGATCGAGCGGACAGACGGCCTTCGGTTACAAATTGATTTCGACGACAATCGAACGGCGCTGATTCAGGAATCGCAGGTTGTCGACGATTAGTTATTTTGAATGCGGATCACACCGAGCCCAATCGTTTTGCGCTGACGCTCCGGGTATTTCAATCGCGCCTTCTCGGCCTGTTCCTTCGTTTTGAACGGTTTGGATAACGGCGTGAACTCAAGACCGATGTATTTGAAGAGCAGCCACTGCTCGGTTGGTTTTGGCATTCGAATTTTATAGCACGGATGTGGTCTGGCTTCTAGGCGGCGGTCACCACGGCTTCGGTGCCGCTTCAAAGACCGTGTGCAGAATCCTACCGGTAAACTGTTTGTTTTCAGCACGCATTTCCCCCGCCTTCCCTATTTGAGAATTATCCGTTTAATTGCTGGTTAGCCACGGCAATTGAGCGTACAGTCTGACCAACGGTTCATGGGGCTGACTGACGGAGTCAAATTCGCCCTTGTTTTCAGCCTCAACCACCCGTTCACGCGTCACGCTATTGATTGAGGTGGTCCCCCCTCCTGTATCAATGCACAGAATCGTCTATGGAGGTCTACTCATGCTCTCTCGCGAGCCCCAGTCTGAGCGCGAGGCAACAATCAGCCAACGCTCCGAGTGGTTGCGGCAACTTCCTGCCTTTTTCAATCTCACACAAGTCCAGTGCATGGAGATTGTGGCGGCAGCCCACGAGAAAGAATTCTTACGGCGGCAGACTCTTTTCACCGAGGGTGCCGCTTGCCGTCAGGTCCTTCTGCTGCTCTCCGGCTGCGTCAAGACGACGCAACTGGGTCCGACGGGCTGCGAAGTGATTCTCCGGCTCAGCGGGCCCGGCGAACTCGTCGGGGCTTTCGAGACGTACTTGGGCAGCAATAGTTTGGTGACGGCCCGCGCGACACAACCAACCACAGCCTTGGTGTGGGACGCGACGACCTTCGAGACCATCTCCGATCACTTTCCCATTCTCCGGCGTAACAACACACGGCTACTGGGCATTCGCCTGCAGGAGCTGGAGGCACGATTTCGTGAGATTTCCACGCAAAAAGTTGCCCCAAGGCTGGGCCAGCAACTGATCCGCCTCTCCAACCAACTGCGCCAGCACACCAAGGGTGACCAGGAAATCTGTCTTTCTCGTGAGGAGTTGGCGCAATTGACCGGCACCACGCTCTTCACCGTGAGTCGCCTGCTCTGTCAATGGGAAAAGCTGGGAGTTGTCAGCACTCGGCGTGAATCGGTTGTCGTATGCGACCTTCAAGCGCTTACGGAAATGTCCGAATCCGGATAGTCTTTGGAGGAAATGCCGATGTGACCTACTGAATGGTTGGATTCGTAGCTCTCGGATGTTCGGCACAAACGTGGGCAGCAAATTTCTTGTCACGCTGGGCTTTGTACCAGTTCCTCATTTCATTAAGCGAATGGTACTGGAGCACACCGGAAGGGATAAAGACCCAGTCACACTCGGAGCAACCGAAGCCAAGAAACTTCTCGCTCGTAATCCATACCAGTTTGCGTGGCATCGCATCGGGAGTTCAGTCCGCCCCTGTCCGACCTTAGTTCCGCGCGCAGCGAAATTGATGTACCACGTGTCACCTCATATCAGGTTGTGTGTCACGCACGAGATTCTCAGTGCCCTGGCTGTGGGCTGCCGCGCTGAAGTCGGCTCGTGCTATATTTGCTTCCCCCTCTCCTCCTACCAAATTCAATCTGCGAGGTCCCTATGCCTTCCTTCGGTTGGTTTCCGTGCCATCATTGCGTCCAGGGCTTCCATCTGCTCAAGTGGCCCATCCCGAACCTGCATGACCGCGCCAAGGTCTTCGTCATCTGCCCCGGCTGCAAAAACACTCTGGAATTTTTCGCGTTCGAGATTGACATCATTTGGAATGGAGAACCGGGCGAGGGCTGTGCCGAGGTGCTCCAAACCGGGCCGGTTGAGCCGATGCCAAAAAACTACATCCGAAATATGTCCTTATTGTTTGAGATTACGCGGCGACGTAACGCGGAGCAGTACGGCTTGCATTTGGAGTGACCTACTTCTGTTCCCACCAATCTCCAAACGCTTTGATTTTTA
>JBAVHY010000310.1:0-7355 GCA_049686315.1 Candidatus Acidiferrum sp.
GCTGCAGCTTCCCTCTGTCTCGTCAGCAGTTGCGATAGTCGGTCGAGCGGTCTTCCGCGTGAGTCGAGCACCCCATCTGTCTTCAATCAAGTGCAAGAATCACAGCAACTCGCACTCCTTCACCTCCCGCGTTCCGGACCAACGGCCGTGGGACTGAGGGGTGTCCGGCGAAATCGATTGCCTATCGTCGTATGGTTTCGAGAGGTACGGGTGTTTCTTCTTGGCTTGGCCGTTTGCGCTCCATTGCTTTCTGTTCGCCCCTTGCTTCCGTTTCTTGAGCGTCCACGACCGCGATGGCCGCGATGTTCACGATTTCCTCGACCTCGGCGCCGCGCTGCAGCACGTGCACCGGTTTCGACATGCCCATCAGGATCGGCCCAATCGCTTCTGCCCCGCCAATTCTTGCCAGCAGTTTGTAGCAGGTATTGGCCGAGTTCAGGTCCGGAAACACCAGCACGTTCGCGCCGCCGCGCAGCTTGGAAAACGGGTACGTTTCCTCGATAATCTCCGGCACCACCGCAGTATCCGCCATCATCTCGCCATCGATCATCAGTGCCGGATCGGCTTCGTGCACCAGTCGAACGGCTCTTTGCACTTTCTCCGACAAGGCGTGCCGGGTGCTGCCAAAATTCGAGAACGACAGCATCGCCACCCGCGGCGTCACGTTGAACCGCCTCGCCATTTGCGCCGCGCAGAGGGCGATTTCCGCCAGATCTTCCGCGCTCGGCTCGACGTTCACCGTGCAGTCGGCGAGAAAATACATGTCCCCGCGCCGAGTCACCAGAACGTACAAACCCGATACGTGGTGCAATCCCGGCTGTGGTTTGATCACCTGCAATGCCGGACGCAAGGTGTCCGGGAAGTGTTGATCCTCTCCACCCACCAAGGCATCCGCATCTCCCACTTGCACCATCACGGCTCCGAATAGGTTGTGGTTGTTTATCAACTCATGCGCCTCGGAAAGCGTTACTCCGCGCCGCTGTCTCAATTCGTACAGCGTGTTGATGTACGACTGGCGCTTCGGCCACGCCTGCGGGTTCACCACCGCAATCTTCTCCAGCGCTACGCCCAACTCCTTCGCCTTCGCCTTGATGATCTTCTCGTCGCCCAACAGGATCGGTTGCGCGATGTTTTCTTCCACCAGAATGTGCGCCGCGCGAAGAATCTTCTCGTTCTCGCCTTCGGGAAACACCACTCGCTCGGGCCGCGCCTGCGCCTTGTGGATGATTGTGCGCATGACTTCGTGCGCTTTCCCGAGCAACCGCTCCAGCCGTTCGCGGTACTCCACCAGATCCACCGGGTTTCTCGCTACTCCCGTTTCCATCGCCGCCTTCGCCACCGCCGAAGCCTCCCACACCAGCACGCGCGGGTCGAACGGCTTCGGTATGATATACGTCGGTCCAAACTGGATGCGGTTGACTCCATACGCATGGCAGACCGAATCCGGCACATCTTCCTTCGCCAGCGCCGCCAGTGCTTTCGTGGCCGCCAGTTTCATCTCCTCGTTAATCGCCGTTGCGTGCACGTCCAGCGCCCCGCGGAAAATGAACGGGAATCCCAGCACGTTATTCACCTGGTTCGGATAATCCGTTCGCCCCGTGCACATGAGCACGTCCTTGCGCGCCGCCAGCGCGTCGTCGTAGGTGATTTCCGGGTCCGGATTGGCCATCGCGAACACGATCGGCCGCGCCGCCATCGTCCGCAACATCTCCTGTGTGAGCGCTCCCTTCACCGACAGTCCCACGAACACGTCGGCGTCCTTCACCGCATCCGCCAGCGTCCGCAAGTTCGTCTTTTGCGCAAACCGCGCTTTGTACGGGTTCATACCTTCCGTCCGCCCGTCGTACACCACTCCCTTGGTGTCCACCATCAGGATGTTCTCGCGCTTCACGCCCAGCCGCACGTAGTGCTCCGCGCTGGCAATCCCGGAAGCCCCGCTTCCATTGAACACCACGCGCACCCGGTCAATCGGCTTGCCCACAATTTCCAGCGCGTTGAGCAGCGCCGCGCCGGTGATGATTGCCGTGCCGTGCTGGTCATCATGAAACACCGGTATCTTCATCGTCCGTTTCAGCGTCTCTTCGATGTAAAAACACTCCGGTGCCTTGATGTCTTCCAGATTGATTCCGCCAAACGTCGGCTCCAGCAACTGGCACACCTTGATCACATCGTCGGGGTTCGTCGAACCCACTTCCAGATCGAACACATCCACGTCCGCGAATCTCTTGAACAGCACCGCCTTTCCTTCCATCACCGGTTTTCCCGCCAGCGCTCCAATATTTCCCAGCCCCAGCACCGCCGTCCCGTTGGTCACCACCGCGACCAGGTTCCCTTTCCCGGTGTACTTGAATGCATCGTTCGGTTCCTTCTCAATTTCGAGGCAAGGCACCGCCACCCCGGGCGTGTACGCCATGCTCAGGTCCCATTGTGTCCGGCAGGGTTTCGTGGGCGTTACTTCAATCTTCCCTGGACGTGTTCCCGAATGATACGCAAGCGCTTCTGACTTTGTGATCGTCATTGCAATTCTCCTCGTGGCAGTTCAACAGGTTTCGTGTCGGTGCGACCATCCGTACACCTTAAACGCACGCGCTGCTGCAAACTGTGACCTAAATCACTCCTCTAATCTGGTGACAATAAATAGCTTGGCCCCACTTCCACCCCCACCCGAACAAAGCAATTTGTCATTTTGTCATTCCGAGCGAAGCGAGGAATCTGCTTTTATCGTTTCTCTTGGATCAAAAGCAGAATTCGTGGGCTACTCGTAACGCTACCACTCTCCCGTGTTCAAAAACTCGTGAATCGATTTCGCCGCCCGCCGCCCCGCTCCCATCGCCAGGATCACCGTTGCCGCTCCCGTGACGATATCCCCGCCGGCGAATACTCCCTTGCGCGAAGTTCGCTGCGACTCGCTATTTGCCTCAATGTAGCCCCACTTGTTCGTTTTCAATCCCGGCGTTGTTGACTGGATCAGCGGATTCGCGGAAGTTCCCGTGGCGATAATCGCCAGGTGCAGCGGAACTTCAAACTCCGATCCGGCAATCACCATCGGCCTTCTTCTTCCGGAAGCATCCGGCTCGCCCAATTCCATTTGCACGCACCGTGCCGCCTTCAGCCATCCTCGTCCATCGTCCACAAACTCCACCGGGTTCGTCAGCACTCGAAATTCGATCCCCTCTTGCTTCGCGTGTTTCACTTCCTCGATTCGCGCCGGCATCTCGGTTTCGCTGCGCCGGTAGATTACGTAAGCCTTCTCCGCACCCAGCCGCCGTGCCGACCGGATCGCGTCCAGCGCCGTGTTTCCTCCGCCAACTACCGCCACGTGCTTCCCCCGCAAATCCACCATCGGTTCGTCGTAGCGCGGAAACTCGTACGCGTGCATCAGATTGATGCGCGTCAGGAATTCGTTCGCCGAATACACTCCGTTCAGATGTTCTCCCGGGATATTCAGGAATACCGGCAGCCCCGCTCCGGTGGCGATAAAAACCGCGTCGTAACCCTCTTCCTCAAACAACTCGTCGATGGCCACCGTTTTCCCCACCACCACGTTGGTTTCGAACTCCACTCCCATTTCCCGCATCTTGTCGATTTGTTCGCGAATCACCTGCTTGGGCAGCCGGAATTCTGGAATCCCGTATACCAGCACCCCGCCGATTTCATGCAGCGCTTCGAACACATGCACCTTGTGACCCTTTTGCACCAGGTCGCCCGCGGCACTCAACCCGGCCGGCCCGCTCCCCACAATCGCCACTTTTTTGCCCGTGGCCGGAGGATTCGGTGCCATCGGCGCTCCCACGCGCTGCTCGTAATCTGCAACAAACCGCTCCAGGTAGCCCACCCCCAGCGATTCCACCTTTTTGTGCAGCAGGCATGCTCCCTCGCAGTGGTCTTCCTGCGGGCAAACCCGCCCCGTGATTGCCGGCAGCACGTTGTCCTCGCGGATCTTCGCGGCCGCTCCCAGAAAATCTCCCGCCACGATCAGCTTCACGAACTCTTTTACCTTCACCCCAACCGGGCAATTGTCCACACACGTCGCTTTCGCGCATTCCAGGCAGCGCAGCGCTTCTTGCTTCGCCAATTCCGTCGAGTACCCCAGGTTCACTTCCGCAAAATTCATCACCCGCAATTCCGCGGGTTGTTCCGGCATGTGCTGCCGCGGCACTTTCATTCGTTCCTTCAGCGTCAGCGGATTCGCCGAGGGCTCTTTCACCGGGCTCATGGCCTTTCTCCCCCGACGAGGCACGCGGAGTTCTCCGCGCTTTCGTCCCCGCAACTCTGCCGGCACACATAGGCATCGAGCGCCCGCTTTTCCTGTTCACGATACGTCCGGTTCCTCTGCATCAACACATCGAAATTAACGTCGTGCGCGTCAAACTCCGGTCCATCCACGCATGCAAACTGGCTCTTTCCTCCCACCAGCACCCGGCAGCCGCCACACATTCCCGTCCCGTCGATCATGATCGGATTCAGGCTCACCACTGTGTGGATTCCTTTTTCATGCGTTAGATCCGCCACCGCTTTCATCATGGGCACCGGACCCACCGCCAGCACCAGCCGTATGCTTTTCTCCGCGGCCAGCAATTCACGCAGTTTGTCCGTCACCAGCCCCTTTTCTCCGTAACTTCCATCGTCGGTTGTCACATAGAGTGCATCGCTGACGGCTCTCATCTCTTCTTCCAAAATCACCAGGTCCCGGTTCCGTCCTCCCAGTATCGTCAGGATGCGATTTCCGGCCCGTTTCAGCGCCACCGTCGTCGGATACGCCAGCGCCGTACCCACTCCGCCTCCCACGATTACCACGGTTCCAAAATTTTCGATTTTCGACGGCTTTCCCAGTGGCCCCACCACGTCTAAAATCCCCTCGCCAGCATTCAGCGCATTCAACTCGTACGTTGTTTTCCCCACCGACTGCACCACCAGCGAAATCGTGCCCCGGCTGCCGTTCGAACTTTCAATCGTCAGGGGAATGCGCTCTCCATGTTCACCCAGCCGCAAAATCACGAATTGCCCCGCTTGATGCTTCCTTGCGATCCGCGGGGCTTCGATCACAAAGCGCTTGATCCCCGGCGCGATGAACTCCGCTGTCAGTATCTTGAACATGCTTCCCCTTTCCGAACTCTCCTCTACCGCCTGCAACTCCACCATTCTCTCAGCAGCCGCCCGCAACAAAATGTGACGCACTACACAGCGACTTTTTCCTTTTCCGCCCCTGCCGGCGTCCCTACCGGGCCAAGAATCTCCGTGCCCGCGGCCCCTCCCACCGCGGCAGCCAGGTACTCTGGCGCCGTAATGATCGCCCGCCGCCCGCCGAAATCGAGATAGCGCAACGCCGCCTCCACCTTTGGTCCCATGCTTCCGGCGGCAAATTCACCTTGTTTCAGGTACGTTCGTGCTTCTTCCCAACTCAGCCGAAACAGCGGCTTCTCGTTCTTTCTTCCGAAATGCAGGTATACGTGCGTGACCCCGGTGGAAAATACCAGCAGTTCCGCGCCCAGTTCCGTTGCCAGCAATGCCGAGCAGCGGTCCTTGTCAATCACTGCCTCGCTACCGCTTAGTTGCCCCGACCGCCGCACCACGGGAATTCCGCCTCCGCCCGCCGCAATCACCACAAACCCCGCGTCCAGGCATGCCCGGATGGCCTCCAACTCGTGAATGCGTTGCGGATGCGGTGAAGCCACTACGCGCCGCCAGCCTCTTCCCGAATCCTCCACCATCTTCCATCCCAGGCTTTCTTCCCGTTCGGCCGCTTCTTCTCTCCTGTAAAACGGCCCGATCGGCTTGTCGGGCTTCAAGAACGCTGGATCATTCGCATCCACGATCACCTGGGTGATGATGCTCACCACCTTTTGCGGCACTCCTGTTTCCTGCAAAACATTGTCCAGCGTCTGTTGCAGCAAATAGCCAATCGAGCCTTCCGTTTCCGCGTCGCACACGTCCAGATGCTGCGTGGGCGCCACGTCCCGCGCCAACTCCGACCGCAGCAATGCATCTCCCACTTGCGGGCCATTGCCATGCGTCAGCACGATGCGATATCCCTGTCTCAGTATCGCCGCAATTCCCCGGCATGCCTCTTTCGCGTGCGCCTGTTGTTCCTCAACCGTACCGCGCTCCTTGGCCCGTTTCAGCGAGTTCCCGCCAATGGCAATCACCGCCGTGGGTTTCATGGCTGCGCCAGCCTTGTCTTCTTTGTTTCCTGCCCTGCCATCACCGCCAGCAGGATCGCCTTATGCGCGTGCAGCCGGTTCTCCGCTTGTTCGAGCGCCACGGACTGCAACCCGTCCAGCACTTCGTCCGTAACCTCTTCGCCCCGATGTGCCGGCAAGCAATGCATGAACAACGCATCCGGCGGCGCCATGTCCATCAGCGCTTCATTCACCTGGTACGCCGCGAACACGCGCTGCCGCTCCTCGTTCTCCTTTTCCTGTCCCATGCTCGTCCACACGTCCGTGTACACTGCGTCCGCCGTGCTCAACACTTCCTTCGGATCGTGGACCACCTCGATTGTCGCCCCGGTGCTGGTCCCATCGGCTCGCGCTTCGGTCAGCATGTCCGGGTCCGGCTCGTATCCTGGCGGGCACGCGATCGTCAGATGTAGTCCCACCTTTCCCGCTGCGTGCGCCAGAGAGTGCGCCACGTTATTCCCGTCGCCCACATACACCATGTGCAAACCCTTCAGCTCTCCCTTGGCTTCACGCAGCGCCATCAAGTCGGCGATGGCTTGGCAGGGATGTGCCAGGTCCGTCAGCGCATTGATGATTGGCACGCTCGCTGCGAACGCCATCTCCTCCAGCAATTTCTGGGAAAAGGTCCGCACGATCATCACATCCACCCAGCGCGACAAATTCCGCGCCACATCCTTCACACTCTCCCTCTTCCCCAGCCCGATATCTCCTGGTGCCAAGTACACCGCGTGGCCGCCCATCTGCTCAAACCCGACTTCGAAGGTCACGCGTGTGCGCAGCGACGGTTTCTCGAATATCAGCGCGGCCATCTTTCCCTCGAGCGCGATCACGAAAGATTCGGGGTGCGCTTTCACCTCTTCTCCCAGGTTCAGGAGCGCCTCCATCTCGGAAATAGTGATGTCGTGCAACGACAGGAAATCCCTCTTGTGCGCTCCCATCGCTGGTTTCAAATGCCAGGGATAAACACTGGGGAAGGGAACTGTTTGCCGTTCTCGGAACATGTGTGCCTCCTTCCTAATCCATCAAGCTATTCTCTAAATGATTCCCGGGAGGGCGCGGCTGAGCAGTGCCGAAAGCCCTAAAAACTCAGGGTTTTAACGCCTGAGATAGTCTTACGCCATCGTTACCGTCGAATGCTGGTTCACAAATTCCCGAATCACTTCCGCCAGCTTGCTT
>JBAVHY010000311.1:0-6626 GCA_049686315.1 Candidatus Acidiferrum sp.
AACGCCACTACGCTCCTTGGGTTAAGTCGCGGCAAATTAAACTCGAAGAATCAATCGAAAAAGCGTGGAAGTTATAGCGAGAGAAGCAGCTCCTTCCTGGTTAGAACCCAATCTGGGTTCTGGAATGGAATGACAACTGCTGCCACTACCCTGCAAATGCAACCGTGCTTGTTGCGGAGAGCAACCGGGCGCCACCGTGAGAGTTTGATAGTGGCTGTAAGCATCATCCGGCGCGCTGGCTGTGATGGGCGCGACCGATACGCGAACCCTTGCGTTTACGGGTTTGGCGACTTCATCCAAATAGATTCTCAGCAGGCCAGGCTTGCCTCCACAAGAGAAACGGGAAGGTCGCCTAGCTGCAGGGGCGCCACTGGAGTGGAGAGAAGTCCAGCGGTGAATTGACTGGGAGTTTGAAGTACCTGGATCGCTTGCGTTACCTCCAGGCTAGTCACGGCGAGATCGGTGACGATCATCTCGTGATGATTAGCGCACGATGAAGTGCACTCATCTGCGGTCACATTAAAGAAGTACTTTCCGGGGACGGTCGGGTAGCCTGATATGACATACACCCAACATTGCACTGTGTCCGTGGACAAAGACAATCCTGGAGGGAATTGCCCGCTGGTGTGAAATGTATGGCACTTAAATCCTCCAGCGAACGGGTCCGAGTACCAGAGCGTCCAGCGATTCACGCGGGTCTTTAGTTTGAACAATATATCCTGCCCGGAGGCAGGGCTCGGAAACGAGAGCAGAAGGGCTAGGCCCGCCAGGAACGCCAAGATGATAGAAAGAAAATTTCGAAACTTAGTCATCCCACACCTCCGTACTGACGTCTTCCACGGTGGTTATAACGCCAGTCGTGGCGTCCACCTTGCGGATGCGATAGTTGGCACTGTCGGCGATGTAGATGTTGCCCGCGCTGTCCACGGCAATGCCCCGGGGAGACCTGAGCGCTGCGCTGGTGGCTAAACTGTTGTCCCCCCTGTAGCCCCAATTCCCGTTGCCCGCCACGGTGGTGATGATGCCGCTGGTGTCCACCTTTCGGACGCGGTTGCTGCCCATCTCACCGATGTAGGGGTTGCCGGCGGTATCCATTGCCAGGCCAACGGGAGACAAAAGTTGCGCGCTGGTGGCTGGACCGTTGTCCCCGCTATAGCCGGGTATGCCATTGCCCGCCACGGTGGTAATAAGGGGGGCAAGAGAGGTGTTTTGTGCCTGGAGCTGGCGCGGAGCAAGTCCGCCGAACAGCAGGGCTGTCAAAAACACAATCGTGAATGATCTGCGCATAGAGTTACTCCTGAACGGTCGAGAATATGTGGCCCAACCGTATTGCGGAATCAGTGGCATTGCTTCTTTCCCAAGTACGAGCGGTGCACTCACACATCAACCTCACTGCTTGGTGACATTGCTTTACCGATGCGTCTTAATCCAGTGCAGGATCGGCTGCCAGACCAAGTATTCGGCGTTGTACCCGGTCAACAGATCGACGTGGCCGAAGTCCTCGCTTTGCTGGTCGTCAGAGAGAAGTTGAACATTCAGGATCGTGACATCGTGGCTCGCGGTGAACGTGGCGGTGTAATCGGAGGAGTGAGAGAACCCGCCGGCTGCCTCAATAAGGAGGATGGGAACGGTCACTTCGTCCAGATGATCAGCGACTTTGGCATCAGGGTCGGGCTTTCCGCACTGCACCGCGCTCCCCTCGACGTCGACGAAGACCGGGTTATATGGGGGTTCATTGTGTGCGAGGAGGTCCTCCCAAAGCCGGACATTGGTGTACCGCAAGCCGATGGGCATCCCGGTGTGGTCAAAATAGCCCCCAGCAAAGTGCCAGGGCATCGCTTCGTCTTCCGGTGAGGTGGCTACCACGAGAGCGAACTGATAGTTGGTTAAGGTCGAGTCAAAGGGTGAAATATCATGCGGGTCGGAGATCGCGAGCTGGCCCATCTGCCACAGGGAGCGATTGTCGTAATTGTAGGTACCGCTTGCAATGAGCCCCCGTGCATAGGACAGATAGTCGCAACCTTCGGCCCGGATGGCCGGATCCACGTACACAAGCCCTTCATCCATGGGGATGATGGCCTTGACGTTCTGCAGTTTCGGCGGATGCTGCGCATCATTGGCGGCGATGGCGTAGGTAATTTGCGCGCCGTAGCTCAAGCCCGCCAGGAAGAGCGGACCCGCGGGCTCGAATGGACCTCCGCGCATCGCGCGAGCGATGGTCAGCGCGACTTGTGCATCTGACACGTCAGTCGTCATGCCCCAGGTCCGCATGAAGCTGAAATCGGTGGTGCTCTCGGGGACGAGGGCCCAGCGGTAGTCCATGCCCCACACGTCGATATCGTTCTTCGCCAAGTAGATGGCAATCGAGTGATCCCGCGGAATGGTCTGGTCAATCAACGGTTCGATATAGAGAGTCGCAAAATAGGTGGGCTCGCCGGGAAAGAACATCACTGCCTCGGAGGGATGTGCTGGCTGGTAGGGGTGACGTTCCTTAACGAGGCGGTGGATGCGGATCTTGTCGTACTGACCCGGTCCGACAGTCACGACAAATTGGTAGTGGGCGATGTCGTCCACAAGCATCTGCCGTTCCACCCCCTGGATCGTCCAGGGGTGGCGGTTTTGAGCTGGGGCCCCTCGCGCACTTCCGATGAGCAGCAACGCTGCCGAAAACACAATCGTGAATGATCTACGCATAGATACACCTCCGTCACTTAGGCCAACGCGGCGTGACCTGTGTCCTGAAGACTGCGATCTTGGTTCTCCCCGGGGACCTGTCGCACAACTGCGGGGTGAGTGTGCGCTGTCGTGACAGGATGCGTGAGGCCCATGAGCGTCAGGTTCTTGTCACCGGTCGCAGTGCCGTTTCGGTGGCATGGCCTCACCCAACGCGCATTGCCTCTTGCAGGTCACACTGCGCAAATCTCTTGCCGGTGTCAATGCAAAGGGAATAGCAGCGAGGTGAAATGTTTGTACAAAGCTAAGTTCCTGAGCGGAGGCAACTTCTTCTCCAAAACGGCTTTGGAGGTTTGCCTTTCAGGGGAACTCGGAGAGTGGTAAACTGCGCATAACGAGGGGGCAAGCACCCTCATGAGCGATAATGGCGGCAGGTCCAGCCGGGTACATTTCAGGGACTTCGAAGTTGATGTTCATACGGGAGAGCTGCGCAAACACGGACTGAAAGTCAAGCTTCATGGCCAGCCCTTTCAAGTCCTCGCCATGCTTCTGGAGCGTCCGGGCGAGCTGGTGACCCGCGAAGAGATCCGAGAGAAGCTCTGGCCGCAAGATACCTTCATCGATTTCGAACACAGCGTCAACAGCTCCATCAAAAGGCTGCGTGAGGCCCTGGGGGATGACGCGGCGAGGCCGCGCTTCATTGAAACGCTGCCCCGGCACGGCTACCGCTTCATCGCCGCCGTAGAGACTCTCGTCCACAATCAGATCCCAAATGGGAATGGAGAGGCGCAGGTTGTTTCTGCTTTCCAGGCTTCCTCTCCGGAGACAAGTCAGCCCGTGGATCAGGGCGAGGACGGCGCAGCAGCAACAGCGTTTCCCACTAAATACGGCGATCCACACATCGCTCCTCCAAAGGGGGCCCACCGCCTGTCAAAGAAACGGGTTGCAGCAGCCATGGTCAGCCTCCTGGTTGCGCTGATGGCCCTACTAATCGAGCTGAATGTCTTCAGCCTCCGGGACCACTTGCTGCTCACCGCATCAGTCCCCCAGATCAAATCGATCGCGGTGCTGCCACTTGAAAATCTCTCTCACGACCCGGAGCAGGAATACTTCGCCGATGGCATGACAGAGGAACTGATCACCGACCTGGGGAAGATCGGCGCGTTGCGTGTGATTTCGCGGACCTCGGTGATGCGCTTCAAGGGCACAAAGAAGCCGTTGCCGGAGGTTGCCCGAGAGTTGAATGTAGACGCACTCGTAGAAGGCACGGTGCTACGCTCGGGTGACCGGATTCGCATCACAGCGAATCTGCTGAATGCGCGATCCGATCACCACCTGTGGGCCGAGACTTATGAGCGGGATCTGCGGGACGTACTGCCGTTGCAGGAAGAGGTGGCGAGAGCGATTGCAACAGCAATCACTCTCAAACTCACGCCTCAGGATCAGTCGCGCCTGACCGCGGCTTCGCTGGTCGACCCGGAAGCTTATCGGCTCTATTTGGAAGGTCGCTACCAGGCTGGAAAGAGAACCCTCGTCGGATTGCAGAAAAGCATTTTGCTTTTCCAACAAGCGATTTCCAAGGACCGCGGCTACGCACCGGCATACGCGGGTCTTTCCGAAAGTTACGGGCTTCTGCCGTTTTGGAATGGCGGCCCGACGATGGAAGCCATGTCTAAAGCCAAAACCGCCGCGCAAATGGCGGTGGAGCTTGACAGTTCCCTGGCAGAGGCCCATGCCGCGATGGGTTTTGTTTTGTTCTACGGGGACTGGGATTGGCCAGCCGCAGAAACTGAACTGAAACGCGCCATTGAGCTTAAGCCCGGTTTTGTCATCTCACATCACTGGTACGCGGAATACCTGAGCGCCATGGGACGGCACGATGAGGCTATCGCCGAAATCAAGCGCGCCCAGGAACTCGACCCACTCTCACCTCTGCTGTACGGTATTGGAGGGGAGATCTATCTACTAGCACACCGCTACGATGAAGACATCGAGCAATGCCAGAAGGCACTCGATCTCGAACCAAACTACGCGCTAGCATTGGCAAATCTGGCATGGGCTCACGTTGGAAAAGGCATGTATAAGGAGGCCGCTGCCGAGTTCCTCCTAGCAGATCGAGCCCTCGGTCTGAGCAATTCGTCAGGAGAGGCACTTGCATACGCGCTCACCGGAGAGAAAGGGAAAGCCGTCAAAATCTTGAAGCGGTTGCGTCAACCGCCAGGCCGATTCGAATTTGCTAGCATCATGGCGGCCCGGATCTTTTCCGCGCTGGATATGAAGCAAGATGCGCTGGAATGGCTGGAAAGGGCCTACCAGGAACGCGACGTCTACGCTCCCCTATGGCGCGTGCATCCGGCATTCGACCCGTTGCGTTCGGAGCCGCGCTTCCAGGCGCTATTGAGGAAGATGAATCTGCCGATGCGGGCTTCATAACAACGATTCGAGATACGCTCCTCAACGCTGCACGCACGGTCTTGGCTGCTTACGAAGAGCGCCTGGCCAGTGGAGATGTGGAGGTCAAGGATCTCGTCGTCAGTAAGCGCATCACAAAAGAGCCACGTGACTATCAGAAAGCGGGCGTCACTGCGATCGCTGCGCAGCAACTTTTCGGAAGTGGGGCCAAATTGCGCCCGGGCCAAAACATCGAATACATCTTCACCGATAGCGAATCCGCAGTGCCAAATGACCGCGTACGGGCATTTGCCCTTTGGGAAGGGTGGTTTGGCTACGACCGAAGGAAGTATGCCGCCATGCTGCGGGAGGCGTTCCAGCCATTCGAATTGTTTATGACCGAACCTCCGCCAAAAGATGATCCAGGCGAAATTCGGGCCGGTCAAGATTGGGCGGAGACTCCGCTCTTCTCCGCCTTAGCAGTGCCACATCGTTCAGGAAGCTGATCACGTTTAAGCGGGATGTCTGGAAGCAAAGAAGCAAAATAAGTAAGCAAGTCTGGTTTGGGACATTGGGAAATGAGGATCCAAAATCTACTTTACCGATTTGCGCGCTTCCCAGGACTTGTCCGTCATAATCACTTCCTACGCGCCGAACCGTGGCCGCCACCACCGAAGAAGCAGGCGAGGCCGAACAAGTAGCCGAAGTTGTACCAAGCTCCGTTGTTGTGGAGCTCGTAGATATTGAGGTTGCTTTTGAACAGTGAGACCACGAACACGAACGGCGCAATAAAGCCCTGCCAGAGCCCAAGCCAGAAACCCGCGACGACGTTGTGTTCAGTCGCCGTTCCTCTGAACTGATTAGGACCGGCAGCACATCCGGCCAAAATGCTCACCAACAGTAGAACAAGCCCGAGTAACGTTAACGAGGATTTCATCGCAAGTTCTCCTTACTTGTGGGTACGTTGCTTGGTGCTGAAAAGTCTCAGGATGAACGCTAGACAGCAGTTCGTGTTCGGGTTAGTACCCACATGTACGGTTTGTGCGTTTATTGGGACTTGCGACTAAAAAACTACCTGCTCGTGACTTCGACGCCCGTGCGGTTAATCGGCGGGCCAGCAGCGGACGGGTCCGTCGATAGTCGTCGTTACCGGCTTCGGGAAAAGAGTAACCTCGACCGGATATGCGACCGCAGATTCCGAGCGTGTCGTGATGTCTTTGTACCCGGTACACGTCGGCATCTTAGCGTTTTGCAACTTCAGTTTTTTCTTAACATCTTCCCAACACGAGGGTTTTTCTATATGGAGGTCGCAATTCGCTTCTACCACTCTTAGGTACTTTAGAGAGAACTGTCCATTCCTTCCCTCAAAAACGCGCATGTGATTAAAAGGAGAACTCTCCGCCCTCCTGTTGAATATGCTCGTGTCATGATACGAATCGTCGAAAATTTTAGTCCCGGTTTGCGAATCGTAGACGACAAACGGCATTCCTGCATTAAAACCGTCCTTCGCACTAAAGAACACTAGCTGCGACCTCAGGTCCCGGCAAACGGGGTTGGTAACT
>JBAVHY010000312.1:0-1532 GCA_049686315.1 Candidatus Acidiferrum sp.
TGTCAACGCTGTTACTCGGGGAATTCGCCGAAGACTAATAGAAGCAAAAGGTGTCAAACCAATTAAGGTTACGTTTCTACCAAACGGCGTTGACACTGAATTCTATCGGCCACTATCAGTTGATGAATCCTTAAAGACTCGACTAGGCTTGGCCGGCAAAAAAATCATTTTGTACGCAGGGACGCACGGATATGCACACGGCCTGGAACACATTTTGGATGCAGCTGCAATGCTGAAGGACGAAGATATTCACTTCCTCTTTGTGGGAGATGGATCAGAAAAATCACGTCTCATCCGCCGGGTGCTGGAACTCCAGCTCAAGAACGTGACATTCTCGGATCCGGTACCCTCAAGTCAAATGCCTAGTTTACTCTCCATTTCTGAATGTGGCTTAGTGCCGCAACGGAAGCTACCCTTGTTTGAAGGAAATCGCCCGGCAAAGACCTTTTCAATTATGTCTTGCGCTAAACCCGTTGTGTTTTCAGGGGAAGGCGAAGGAGCCCAGTTAGTGTTAGACGCGCGAGCCGGTTACGTGGTGGCCCCGGAAGACCCAGCCGCCCTGGTTGGTGCTATTCGTTTGATTGCAGGAAACCCGTGTTTGGCTCGTGAATTTGGGCGAAACGGTCGGGAGTATGTTCGAGCGAATTTAACGTGGGAAGCATTGGTGCGAGATTGGTTAGAACAACTTCGCGTTTCCAGCGAACTCGCGACTGTGGCCCCTTGTCAAAAGGGTACTGCTCCAGAGCGCGCAAACATAGATGTCTTATGAAACCCAGTGCGAAATATAGACTTGGCAGAAAAGATGCTAAGCAGGTATCGGGTGCTCACTTCAAGCTCCGCCGCCCTGATATTGTATATTTTGTTCGATTCTTCAAACCCGTATGAATTCCAACCGGTCCTCACAGACAGAAGCATCCAGAATTCGGGAAGCCTACGTCCGTCGCGTTTACACAGTCCCCAAGGATCGCTATTCCTTCTTCAAAGAAGAGAATCTCTTGGCTCATATGGAATTGCTTAGGGGAATTCTCCGATTACTCAGGCAATTCCAACACGCAGATTTGGAACACGAGAGAGTCCTCGATGTGGGTTGCGGCAGTGGCTTCTGGCTCCGCCAATTCATTCAATGGGGGGCGAAACCCCAGAATCTTTTCGGGGTCGACTTGCTCCCAGAGAGGATTCAAGTGGGGGAAGACCTTTGTCCTAAAGGTGTGACGCTTCAGTGCGGAGATGCTAGTAAACTCGAATTTGAAGATGGGTCTTTCGATCTCGTTCTACAGTTCACTGTTTTCACATCGATTTTGGATTCGCAGATGAGAAGGAAGGTGGCAACCGAAATGAGTAGGGTATTGAAACCTGGCGGGGCCATACTTTGGTACGACTATTTTGTCTCGAATCCATACAATCCGGATGTTCGTGGCGTTACCCGCATGGAAATCTCACAGTTGTTTCCCAGGTTTTCGATCTTCCTCAGGCGAGTCACATTAGCGCCGCCTCTTGCAAGAACGATAGGTCCCATTTCGCCTGCCCTCCAT
>JBAVHY010000313.1:0-1704 GCA_049686315.1 Candidatus Acidiferrum sp.
CGAGGCTTGCCAATATGCCGCCTACTTGCATAACCACTGGCGGCCATTGCCAATCCTGGTCTCTGGGGATGCCATTCTGATGAAAGGCGCCTTGGTGATGTTTGGCGTGCCGGAGACAATGATCTCGCTTGAGAATGAATCCCACACAACCCACGAAAACGCCGTATTCTCAGCCAAAATCCTTCGGCAGAAGGGCATAGAGAATATTGTTCTTGTTACCGATGCGCGCCACATGTGGCGCGCCCAACTGGCTTTTCGTAAACAGGGACTAAAGGTGGTTCCTGCGGCGTGTGATTATCGCTCAGGAGGACGATGGCATCTTACCGACCTTCTACCCGATTGGGAGCCAATTGGGCACATCGAGGAATTGCTTCACGAGACACTGGGGCTCATTTGGTACAAAGTTCACGGATGGATCTAGCGGCATGCCTGATACCTGGCAGGTGGCCGAGAATGATGTTGTGTACTGCAGAATGCGGGAAGAACAAAAACTGAATTGCGATCGGGAAAGACTAATTGGTGCCGCTCGGCGGGTAGTCATCAAACTCGGCACCAGCACAGTCACTGGGCCAGACGGTGCTCTGTCCGCAGCCCGCATCGAGCCGATTGCCTCTTCTATTGCCATCTTAATGAAAAATGGGCGTCAAGTTGTGCTCGTGTCCTCTGGCGCAGTCGGTTTGGGTGCGGGTTGGCTGGGGCTCCATCGCTCCAGGCTCACTGATATGGTGACCAAGCAAGCTTGCGCGGCGGTCGGTCAGAGTCTGCTGATGAACGCGTACAAGAATATGTTTTCTGCGTCGGACATCAAGATCGCGCAGGTTTTATTGACGGAAGACGACTTCAGCGACTGGCGGCGCTACGCCAATCTTCGCCAGACCATGGAAAAACTGCTGGGCTTCGGCGTTTTGCCGATCGTCAACGAAAACGACACTGTTTCCACGGCAGAGCTGGAGACCATCACTCCCGGGCGGAAAGCGGCCTTCAGTGACAACGACCGTCTCGCCGCTCTCGTAATGAGCGGGCTCGAAGCGGAACTGCTTATTCTCTTATCCAACGTGGACGGTTTTCTTCATCACGAATCGCGCGCTTCGGCCGGCCATCCGTCAAATGCGGACAAGGTCCATGTCATTCCGTACATCAAAGAAATTACGGCTGGACTGAAGGCGTCTGCGGCCGGACCGTCTGGAAGTGGGCGCGGCGGAATGCAAACAAAGCTTGAGGCCGCTGAGATTGCCATGATGTGCGGCGGAAGCGCTGTGATCGCAAACGGCCACGACCCGCACGCATTGAAGCGCATCTTTGCCGGAGACCAGGTCGGTACCTTTTTTCTACCGGCGAATCGCATGAGGGGGAAGCGGCGCTGGATTGCGTTTGCCGCGAACGTGCGCGGGCGAATCGTTGTGGACGCCGGCGCCGAGCGGGCAATCACGCAAGGCAAAGCCAGCTTGCTTGCGTCCGGAGTACTGCGCATCGAAAGTCACTTCGCTCCGATGGATGTCATCAACATCATCGATGGCCATGGCCGCGAATTTGCCCGCGGCATCGCAAACTGTTCCAGCAACGAAGCCGAGAAATTCATCGAAGACAGGAAATCCAGAGATCGTCACGGGAGCCTTCCCAAGTCGCGTGTTCTCGTCACACGCGATAATATAGTGCTGCTGCAGAAATCATGACCGTGCAAACCAATAACGGGGTGTCTTCGAG
>JBAVHY010000314.1:0-3136 GCA_049686315.1 Candidatus Acidiferrum sp.
GATTTGGTTAGTTCGCGGTGATGGTCTGAGTTATCGGCGCGGCCGCGACGGTGCCGAACTCACTTAGGCTCAGAGTTGCCGTCGACGTCGCGGTTGATCCTCCGGGTGGCGTATAGGTTACCGTGACCGTGCAACTGGTTTGCGGGGCCACCGGAGTGCCTACGACGCATGTACCACCAAGCGCCCAAGCAGTCTGAGGTGCACCGCTCACCCGCGTGATTGTAATCGCTGTTGGCGTGAAGGGACCCGCATTGACATTCGTCAGCGCGATCGTGTTGGTGTATGTCACGGTGCCGGTCACCGCAACGGTACTTCCGGTGTTCATTGCCGGCGCAGGTCCGGCGACGGCTATCGTCGCAATCGTGTCGCGACCGGTGAGCGAGACAGTCTCCGCCGCACCGTTGCCGATCGGGTTCACGTTCAGAGTTGCGTTCTTCACGCCTTGCGTGCCGCTGGGGATGAAGATCACGTTGACCACGCAGGCTTCTCCCGGAGCGATTGTAGAGCTGGCGCAAGTGTTCGATTGGATGGCAAATTGGGCGGCGTTGGCACCTGTAATCGTGAAGCTGTTTCCGGAATTGAACGAGAGGGAAACGCTTCCCGAGTTAATGACCTGTACGTCTTGATCCGCCGTTGCCGGGCTACGGTCTGGCGAAAAGCCGAAGTCCAGCGACGCCGGTGAGACGGTGAAGTCAGTGTTGGTAGCGGTCCCAGACAATTGGACTGCACCAGCGTCAATCGCTGTGCCGGGCTTCCTCGGTTTGTCGAAGAAGTCGAAATTAGGAGCATCGGCGAAGTTCGTGCCAGGACCAACCCTGGATATCGCCGAGGATCCCGCCACGATGGCGTAGTTGCCGAGCGCTGGACCGCCGCCGTAATTTCCGTCGGCTCCGAGAACCGTCGGATTGGTCATCGCCAGTGGGCCCCAGCGCAGGTTGACCCAGTTGTTGCCTTCGTCCACGGTAGCCGTCGGAGTCAGGTTGAAGATCGGGTTGGGCACGGTTGCGTCGGAAATGCCCGGAGGCACTACCCAGCCTGCCGCGAGAAGTCCCGGCGTTTCCGGAGAGACGCGTGAACCATCGCAGTACTGCTGGGTGAAGTTCGGGTTGCCGGCGCTGTTGCTGGCTCCGGTGTAGCCCGTAATGTTTGTCATCACCGAATCCGTCGGGTGAAGTGTGACGCCGGAACCATGGTTGGTCGGTCCGGTGTCGCCGCGTACGCCGATATCCCAATATTGGGTATTGGCAACGCACGCCCCGGTGCCTCCTGTGATGGTCGCACTACCGCCTGTCGTGGTTATGGCATCGGCTACCGGTTGGCTCGTCACGGCAGTGTGCGTGAAGGAGTTAAATATTGACACAATATGCTGCTGGAAGGCAGGGCTGAGTGCGCCAACGCCGATGTACAGCGTCGCGTTATGCCAGAAGATATTGTTCTCCAGTTTTGGATAGGAAACGGTCTTGCAAGACCCGTTAGTCGCCGCAGTTCCCTGGAAATGGCCCGGCGGGCAAGTAACAGTGAGGGTCGCGGGGAGATTCGCGGCCAAGACTGCGCTGTGCTGGATGGCCACTAGACCGCCTGGTTGCGGACACGTGGTCGTCGCCGTACTCGTGCAGCTGTTTCCAAACTGACTGGCAAGAGGAGCTCCAAGGGTGTTGAAAAGGATTCCTGCCGAGGCAGTGCTGTTGTTGTAGGCAATCGTGTTGTTAATGATGTTCACGTTGGGAGAATCGTGCAGCGAGATTCCGGCCCCATCCCAACCGCCGACGTTGTCGACGATGATGTTGTTGGTGACGGTCACCAAGTTCCACTGCCCCGGATCCGTCGGGAAGGCAACCATATCCGAACCGTTGACGGAGTTGAAGGCGATACCGGCTCCGGTACCACTCTGCGCTTCGTTGCCCATAATCAGGTTGGCATTGATGACCAAGCCTGGACCGGCACCATCGCTCGGCCCAACTTGGGCAACCGGGGTATTGCCCGGATTGCCTCCAGGTGCGCCGAAAGGTGCGCAGTCCTGGTCGAAGGCAGCGCCGATGGTGCCATTGCAAGTAAGGTCGGCATCGGGAGCGCCCATGACGATGAGACCACCACCGTTAGTCGGGATCGTTGGGTTGGTGCTTTGATTGAAGATGATGGTGTTGTGCTCGATGTCACCGTTGAAGGTGAATCCGATGTGACCGACGCCACCGCCATCTCCACTCGAAAGATTGCCGCACACCCAGTTGTAGTTGAACTTGTAGTAGTCGGAGCCAGTGCAGATGCTGACGCCACCTGCTCCAGCCGGCGTGGCCGAGAACAATTCATCGCCGGTGGAAGAGTTCGAGGCGATGTAGTTGTTATGGATGTTGACGTTGACGTTTTGGCAGTACGGCAGCACAGCATTAAATACCGGGCTGTCCTCGCAGGAACCCGGAGGCGCGTTTACGGCTCCGGCGCCTTGGATGTAAGCGCCTGGAAATTCGCCTTGACCCAGGTTGATGCCGCCCGAAAGCGTGCCGGCATTGTTGTAAATGCGGTTGTTGCCGACTTGGAGGTTATGTCCCCAGGCGTGGATGAAGATGCCGCCGCCGCCCTGGGAGCTGTCCGTGATGCCCAATCCGTCAATGCTCGACGGGTTGCACATGAAGTTGCTCGGGTAGGGGTTAGGTGACAATTCCGTGGTGTTCTCCGTGACTACGCCAGTGGAACTGACGGTGGTGACATAGCAGTAGTCGCTGGAGACGCCGGGAAGATTCTGCAAAAGAGTCGTCCCGGCCGGGAACCCTGCAAGCAGAGTCGCGTCGAATGGATCCGATGGCAAGACCACGCCCTTCGAGAGCACGGTAACGCCCGCGCCTTCCAGTGCGCCCATCAGGCTTGGCTCTTGCAACAGTTCAGCCAAGTTGCCGTTGAGATTCGCGTCCCATCCGACAGTGGCCTCCAGTGGCAAACGATCCACTTGTGGATTCGTAGCGGAGCCAGCTGCGCCACTCTCGTCGAACGGGTTAAAGAAGGTCCATCCGCTCCCGGGGCAGCCTGCACCAGCTGGATTGGGAATTTGGTTGACGTCACCCGTGCCGGGGACGGTGTTGATTGGCCCACCGTTAGTCCCGAGCCCAAAGAGACAAACGACCTGCTGGCGCCAAGCGTTCAA
>JBAVHY010000315.1:0-2022 GCA_049686315.1 Candidatus Acidiferrum sp.
GATCGGGAGCGCTGGAGAGGCCAGGTGAAGAAGCGCAATCAGCTTACGAATGCTGGTGGCTGCCGGAGTCATCGTGCGGATGGAGATGTCCATGCTCTTTGTCGTCCGAACGCTCCGGTCCGTGATATTCGTAAAAGAGTTGTTGAACGCGCGCGTATTCTTCAGAGAATGTCGAATCGTGTCCGTGGCGGTGTCCTCCGCCATAGGCGCCGGCTTCCGGTTGAAACGGAAGATAATCCTCGCGCAAAGTTACTCCAAGCTGCAAAAGCATCTCCTTTAGCACGGGATCCGTCTCCAGCTTCAGAAAATTTTCTCCGAGTTCGACTGGGATATGCCGATTTCCCAAGTGATATGCAGCACGCGTCAAGGCGTGTGGCTTATCAGCGGTAACGTACAGCACGTTTTCAAAGGCTGCCACGACTCTGATGAGAGAGCCGTCCCGAGCTTCCAAAAGATCACCGTCGCGCAGCACCGTGCCGCGCGGGAGAAATAAGGCAGCTTCAGTTCCGTCGTCGAGCGCAGCTCGTAAGCGGCTTCTCTGCCGAAGATCAAAAGGCAAAACGAGCTTCCGGAGGTTGGCTAGTTCAGCCTCTGGAATTTCACGGTTGGCGTATTTTTCAATCCTGATCATTCCGAGTCAGAAAAGGAAATATCGCTGTGCCAAAGGCAATACTTTTGCCGGCTCACAGGTCAGTAATTCACCATCAGCGATCACCTGGTAGGTTTCCGGATCTACCGTGATCTTCGGTTGTCGGTTATTATGGACCATGTCCGATTTTCGCAGTGATCGGATCCCGCGTACCGGCACCACGCGTTTCGTAAGTCCATAAATCTCGGCAATACCAGCCGTTTCCGCCGCCTGCGAAACAAAGGTGAGCGACGTACTACCAAGCGCGCCTCCCCGGGTCGCAAACATCTCCCGGTAGTGCACTGGTTGCGGGGTCGGAATAGAAGCATTGGGATCACCCATGAGCGCCAGGTTAATCATCCCTCCTTTCAATATTAATGTGGGTTTCGTACCGAAGAACGCAGGCTCCCAAAGAACCAGATCAGCCCATTTACCAACCTCGACCGAACCGACTTCGTGCGCGATTCCGTGCGTGATCGCCGGATTGATCGTGTACTTCGCCACATAGCGTTTTACCCGAACATTGTCGTTTCGGGACTGATCGCCCGGCAGCGGACCGCGCTGGACTTTCATTTTGTGCGCCGTCTGCCAGGTGCGGGTAATCACCTCACCGATCCGTCCCATCGCCTGCGAGTCGCTCGACATCATCGATAAAGCGCCCATGTCGTGGAGAATGTCTTCAGCGGCGATGGTCTCACGCCGGATTCTCGATTCGGCGAACGCGAGGTCTTCGGCTATCCCCGGATCCAGATGATGACACACCATCAGCATGTCCAAATGTTCGTCCAAGGTGTTGACCGTGTAGGGTCTCGTTGGATTGGTGGAGGAGGGGAGCACGTTTGATTCACCGCAGACTCTGATGATATCGGGTGCATGTCCGCCACCCGCGCCTTCAGTGTGGTAGGTGTGAATTGTGCGTCCTTTGAACGCTGCAATACTCGCCTCTACAAAACCCGACTCGTTCAAGGTGTCGGTATGAATCGCAACTTGCGTATCAGTTTCCTCGGCAACCGACAGACAGGCGTCAATTGCTGCCGGGGTTGTTCCCCAATCCTCGTGTAACTTTAAACCGAGGGCACCGGCTGCGATCTGTTCGCGCAAAGGCTCCTTTCGACTCGCGTTCCCTTTGCCAAGAAAACCGAGATTGATCGGATAACCGTCCGCCGCCTGAAGCATCCGCTTGATGTGCCATGGGCCCGGCGTGCAAGTAGTGGCGAACGTGCCATGAGAAGGCCCAGTGCCGCCCCCAATCAACGTTGTGACACCGGAAGCAAGCGCGTCATCGATCTGCTGCGGACAAATGAAATGTATATGAGTATCGATACCTCCAGCGGTGACAATTTTCCCTTCGCCTGCGATCACCTCTGTCCCAGGTCCAATCACGATAGTGATGC
>JBAVHY010000316.1:0-18660 GCA_049686315.1 Candidatus Acidiferrum sp.
GGTCTGTACTCGCTGGCACGACCCGTGGCCGCCGCCTTCTCGCAGGGTCCGTGAGTCGTCCGTTTAGGAGGATGACTGCTGCTTAAAATCCGACTTTAGACGGAAGCTTTGGAGGCCAGGCCGCTGGTTTTTGGGTGAACTAGCCGGTGAATCCGCCTCACATGGATTTGTTTCTCACGCTTGCGGGTTTGCGCGATGTCGTAAGAGGCTTGCATCCGCATGAGCGTGTCCATCTTCACTCCAAAGGCCTTCTCGATGCGAAGAGCCATATCCCCAGAAAGGTCAGCCTTGCCGTTAAGCAGGCTGGACAGGGCAGGCCGGGAAACCTGAAGCGCTGCAGCCGCCGCCGTTACCGAGAGGCCTGCAGGTTTGATAAGTTCGGTCCGAACGAAATCCCCGGGATGGGGAGGGTTTTTCATAGGCACGGTGTCTCCTCCTTTTGTCTTAGTGATAGTCTTCCAAGTTCACGTCGTAGATTTCTCGTTCTGCAATGTCGACGCGGAACGTCAAACGCCGATTTCGGGTGACGCTAAGGCTCCATGTACCCTTGCGGTCCCCAGTTAGCGTATGCACCTTCCACGCTGCGAGAGCGCGCAATTCCTCGGGTTCTTGCATGTCATCGAGAAACGCTAGCATCTTGCGAAGCTTGTTCACTGTGTCGGGCGGAAGGCCTTTAGCGATGTCTTCCGTGTAGAACTTCTTAAGGCCTTTATGGACGAAGTTCCGTATTTGCACTCGACAAAGTGTAGCCTGTAGCTTAACACTTGCCAATTCAAATTGCTTACTCTTATGGTTCCACGCTGAGAGCGAAGTGCAGCTCCAGTCACCCGAGCCAAAGGAGCGGTCACTTCCCACGCTTCCGTCGCTACGTGCGGTCGGCGCGTGGGTTGAAACATCTCACCACACCACACAAGACCATTGGCTAAGTCGCGCCTCGTGTTGGGGCATGGATTGAAACGGCACTCACGTTCAAAATGTACTTGCCCACTACTCACAGTCGATACCGACGAAGGCTGTGGTGGCTTGGGTTCAGCGAATGCGACGTTCTCCCAGGGTCCGAGAGCCGTCCTCGTTTCTAGGACCCAGTTGAGTACGACGGTTCGGTTATTAGTCGCGTCTTTTTAGGAGTAACGCAGGTTTTTCTTTTGCAATAGCTAACAGTCGGAGTGCCGAGCTTTGTGGCTTGCGGGAGCCTTGTTCCCAACTTCGGAGAGTTCCGACGCGAGTACAAAGGAATTCTGCAAATTCCGGCTGGCTAAATCTCAGACGAGTTCTGATGCGGCGAATCTCAGCAGGTCTCATTGAGACGGGCTCAAAAGCCACGCGCGATACGCGCATTTTCGTCTTTTTTCCTGCACGATACTTCTTAGCCTCAACAAACCCGGAGATCATTTCGTTGAATAGTTTGTTGTTCATTGCCCCGCCTCCCTCAGTTCACGAATAAGATTAGATAATATCTTTTTCTGTTTTTGGGTCAGGTTGTCCTGCTCATTCTTGTTAAAAACCATCAACAGAAAAATCTGCCCATCTCGCTCGATGTAGTAGTACATATATCGAAACCCGCCGCTCTTTCCTTTGCCTCTAGTAGGGTCGGCGGCCCGAGACTTCCGAACACCTGAAGTCCCTTCTATCACGGAACCGCGCTTCGGGTTTTCAAGCAGGTCGTTCTGAATTTCCAGCAATACGTCATCAGCGCGGTGTTTCGCAAGAGCCATTAGGCGCGTTGTAAAAGCCGGAAACTCTACGAACTCTAACACACTGTTATACTACAACAGAGTAGTACCATTGTCAAAGGGCTCGCTGTGCTATATCGTCAGTGACAGACGGACGCCGAATATACCCGCAACGGGGGTTGGCCAGCTATTACGAACGGCCGGACGAAGAAATGCTTGCCCTCTGGCGAACCGGTGTCGAGGAAACGCGAAACATTATCGCGGATGACTGGGCATGAATGTGACTGGAGGAACGTCAAATCGGCAAACGTCGTGGACGCCTCTTCATCGGTAATGTTTGTCCTTCCAGTCATCGAGGCGATCAAGCGCTTCCATGTCGGAGATTTCACCGGTTTCGACGAGCACGTTCAGCGCTCCGGTGGCGGTCGATCCGCTGTCGGTCGTCTCCGCCACGGTCAACAGCGCGGTGTGAATGTCGTCAGGCACTTCCATACCCTCTCGCGCTTTGAAGTAGTCTTCTAGAAAGATAATTGCCCCGCGCACCGTCTGGCTGCGGTTGCGGCGCAGTGCTTGGCGGGCCATGTCCAGCGCCTCCGGAAGATCAAACAGGCGACCCGCGATGCCGAGGATCTCGAAAGATTGTCCACGTCTTGCACCGGCAAAAGCGTCGCGTGGACGCGCGTTGAAACGAAGGCATTCCAGGGCATAATCACGCAGCTCGGCAACGATGAATATGGACCGACGGAGGTTCGGGATTAGTCCGTCGGCTACAGCCAGATCAGGAATTCGTCGCACGCCGGCCTTCTCAAGCACGCTACAACAAGTCCAAGCAATGCCTTTCAGGGTATCTATGATCTTCTGCTCTGCGATGGAACGCCCTGGCCCGGTCGCGCCGCGAATAGCGCGGCCAACGGCGATCAACTCCCGTACCTTCCCAATGTCACGGGCAAGCTCGTTTTCGAAACGCACCAACTCCCAGGTCGCGTGGAAAAGATCTCCGTAACGATTCTCCCGCGCAACATCGGCAAGCGCGTCGCGGATATCGGCGATCAGCAGCTGAAACTTGCGCCGCTGTTTCATCTCCTCGCTATGCCTTAAATCCGTCCCGGCGCATGAGAACGCGGCGGAGTTGGCTCTCTGTTGTCTTGGGCCACCGGAGCATCCTCAAATGCTTATTGGTCGAGTCCCGATTGAAGACCTCAGGGTCGAAGGGGCGGCCCAGCCAGCCCAGCATCGACTGATGTTCCTCATGGTCCGGGTCGCGCAGGATTTTGAGCAAGTCCGCGTAGCCGCACACGCCTCCGCAATCCTCCGGCGGACAGGCGCGTGCGCCATCCAGGCATTCCGCGCCCGGCGCCACCGCCGGATTGGGAGGCAGAATCTTTTCGACGGTGATGAAATGATCCCAGGAATCGCCAAAGTCATACTCGTAAACGAGCACGCCCTTCAGCTTGGGCGCAATCTTCTGGAGTGTGGTCTGTCGCTCGTCGAAGATTTTCGGGTCGTCCTCAAATTCGTCGAGATCAAAACCCGGGTCGGAGTAAGCGGTCCCTCCAGATGTGAACTGATGCAGGTGGCTGTTGGTCCAGCCTATCGCCACCTGGATGACGGCGTGCAGCCAACCGAGGTTCGCTTCGCCAGGCACCCGCAGTCGCCGCCAGATCGGCGGTTTGACCTCGGCCAGAGTGATCTTCAAATGGTAGACGCTTCCACGTTCGGCGACCGGAATGCGCGTTTTAATGGTTGCGATCATCGCGCGAAGACTACTCCGTTTGGCACGGGCCGGCAAGGTTCGGCTTCAGTCGTTCAGTCGTCCTCCCCCAATGTAGCTCATCATCAGCTGTAGAGATCGGAGCGGGTGGGTGTTGACGCTTGATTGCTTTAAGAATGGTTCTTGCGCAAAGTCTCGGGTTTCAAGGTCACAAGGTAGTGACCCATCCCACCGCCCTCTAATTGCATGCTGTGCTCTTTCTAGAGCGACATCGAGATTCTTTGAACCTATTTGACCCACCCCGAGAACTCGCCATTTCCAAACAGATTGCAACCAAGGGAAGTTCCGGAAATTCTGCACAGTCTGTACTCGGTCGGCACGACCTGTTTCTGGTTGAGATGCCGCGTTCTCGCAGGGGTCCGTGAGGCGTCTTCGTACTTGCCTACTACTCAGGGTCGATGCGGATATTGGGTGTGGAGACTTGGGCTCAGCGAGGACTCGAAACAACATTCAGTATGTAGTAGTATAGGAGTGGATCTGGAGTAAAAAAGGATAGTCCAACGATGGCGTTAAAAACTAAGCAGATTAGGAAGCAGCCGCAAACTCAACGGGCTGCGCGCAAGTCAAAGTTTCAGGCTGATTTGGCTCCTGCTGAAGACCGCATGGTTCGCGGTTTGAAGCAAGAGTTGCAGCTTACTAGCAACACGGATTTTCTTTCTGATGCCGTGGCGTTGTTCCGCTGGGCAGTATGGGAAAGAAAGCGCGGTCACCGCATTTTTAGTGAGGCTGAAACGGGTGAGCGGAAGGAATTGGTGTTTCCGCGCCTTGAACGCGTCGCCCCTGAACTCGCACTCCCACGAGTGGAGATCCCTTGGACATCGCGCGAGTTAGAGAGTCTCGCAGATCTTGCATCGAGAGAACCGGCTAATCCAACGGAAACCCTTATCCGGGCAATGAGAGGCTGAGTGGCTGTTCTCATACGTCGGCTCGAAGAGCAGGACGAGGTCGCGGCCTTCGACTGCGGCGATGAGGCGCTCAACAACTATCTGAAGCGCCATGCCTGGGCTAATCAGCAGAAAAGCTCCATCGGAGTGACTTATGTGGCGCTTGATGAGGGGGCTCCGCTCAGCGTGATTGGGTATTTCACTCTTGCGACAGCAAGTGTGCCACGAGACGCTTTCCCAAAGAAATATGTGCGCGGGCTCCCGCCATACGACTTGCCGCTAATCTTACTTGCACGCCTTGCAGTGGACCGGCGATTCTCAGGAAAGGGTCTTGGGCATGCTCTCATTTCCGAAGCCTTCAAAATCGCACTTCGAGTTGCAGACGCTCTGGGATGCCGCTGCATCATTACGGACGCATATCGGGACCGGGTGGATTGGTATGCGCGCTATGGTTTCATCGCCCTGGAGGGTACCGCCGAGAGCGGTCCCCAAAGAATGTTTCTCGACATAAGAACAGTCCGTATGGCACTGAAGGGCTCGCAGTAGGCATATCCTTGCTCGAAGCAAGTGCGGGCACCTTACTTATCTTGTAACTATCTCGAGCGCAATACGGCATGCGTGCGTTACCCTTGCGTTTCAACCGGAGATCAAGTTTCTCACTACGAAGAGTCTTGGACTTTCTAGACTACTCGGCCTGCCCGACATGTCCAGACAGTCACGAACTTAAGGCGGACTCGCGTTCCGGCAGAGCCTGGCGCTGCGCAGGCGTCGCAATCTTGCGCGCAACTACGAACATCTTTATGTGCCCGTGCTTGTAGTGACGTTTGAGGACTGTGGTAATCCCCTGCGCGTAGTCGGAGGGGCCGGCCGTTGCGGAAAGGACCTTGAACCAGGCCGGCAACACGTTCTCCCAGTCCACTCCGACTTCCCATGAGCCGCCTTCGTCAGCGAAGAACAGGATGTGATCGGTGCCTTCGTCGATCTTGCTCAACAGACTAAAGATAATCTCGAAGGCTTGGCATACCATCGCCGGATCTTCCTTCTTCGAATGAGCCACGCATCGCTTTAGAAGGCGACAGCAATCGGCAATCCAAGCGAGCGTGCCGCGGGACTTTTCCGTGTAGTTCTAAGAATTGACGGAGAAAGCCTGGTAATACTTGCCAGTCAGGCTTGCCTTCTCGAACGCCTTGACATCGGCGAGAAGGTTTCCCTTTCTCTCTTCGTGCGGACGAAGTTCGGCCGGATTCAGGTACTGTGCAATGAGCTTGCGGAGCTTAGTTTGCGGCAGAAGGGTGATGGCATCGTCCAACATGTAGGAAACATACTCGCTGCCCATCCTGCGAATGACAGCCCGGACCTTATCTCGGTCGATACGTTGGCCGGCCATGGACCCACCTTTCCCGCCCGTCTGATGTCTCTTGGTTTATTATCTTATTCTCAGTTGCTAGAAGGAACCAGCATGGGACATTACTGCAGGATCTGCGGGCGCGAACGTCCGAACGAGCAATTCTCCGGCAAAGGTCACAAAATCCATGTGTGCAAGCGTTGCAAGGCCAGGCCGAAGAGCGAGCGCCAGGCCATTGAAGACAAGGACGACATCTTCGCGTTCCTTGAGCAATCGCACATTTCCGAAAAGAACGTGGCCCACCTTGAACGGATGGCGAAGTCAGACAATCCGCAAGTTGCCAGCCTCGCCGCAATTGTTTTGGATGTCGCCCGTATTAAGCCATACAAAACCAGAAGACTCAAGTTCCTCGCACACAAGCATCCGGAATTGCTGGGCAAGTTGAGAGACACGGGTTTGATTCTTGCCTAGTCTGGAGGACGGTCATGGCACGTATAGCGACTGAAATCTCCGGGATGAGGCGGGTTCTTCATAGGCATGGCGTCTACTCCTTGTTTTCTGCGAACGACGTGAACGCGTTCCTCAATGCTCTGCATTCCGCTCATTGTTTCGCGATTCGTCGAGAGGGATGTCTACCAGAGTGCAGGTTCCGGGTCTTGCGGAGTTCACCGCGTTGGCAATCTGTTGCAAATAAGAACGGGATGTTCGAGATAGGACCATTGCCTCCCGGCAACTACGTAATCGGCGTGCGTATTACGAAATATAGTGGCGAGAGAAAGTGGCCAAAAACATACTATCCGGGCGTAACTGACCTTCAAAACGCCAAACGAGTTAGCCTTCGAGAAGGTCAACTCCTGCAAGGCCTAGACTTCCGGGTGAATGCTAACCAGCCTGACTAAAGGACGTCCGCTGCTTGACTACGATTGACGCGCCTAGCGCCTGGTTAACAGCGTAACCGCCGAAGTCCGCCGCCGCGAAAAGCTGCCGGTCACTTCTCCGCGAAGCCGATGCAAGCGGGACCTTGGACTCACCGGGCATGAACCAGCCTCAAACGGCAATTCCTTCAGCGGTCAGGGAACTTGTTACAGAGCGACTACGTATCTATCAGGGTGTGCTGAGCAAGCGAAACAGATTTCGGAAGGGATACTCACATGGCTTCTTTAAGAAACAACAGAACCATCGTGTTGTTGGCAGGTGCATTCTTCTGCTTGGCTCCCGCAGCTTGGCCGCAGTCGATTGCGCCGGGTCAGCGGGATCACATTCAGGCGATCGAAGCCAAAACTGTGGACGTTTCTTGGAACACCAATGAGCTGCCACTGCAGCTGAGTTTGCAAAAGCTGATGGAAGTGTACCGTATCCCCGGCTTCAGTATCGCGGTGATCGACGATTTTCAAATCGCGTGGACGAAAGCATATGGGGTAACAGATGCGGGTTCTGACAAGCCGGTCACGACGAAGACCCTCTTTCAGGCCGGTTCCATCAGCAAGCCTGTGGCGGCCACCGGTGCCTTGCTGCTTGTTGAGCAGGGTAAGTTGTCGCTCGACGAAGACGTGAATTTGAAATTGAAAACGTGGAAAGTGCCCGAAAACGAGTTTACGAAGAACGAGAAGGTCACACTCCGGCGGCTAATGTCGCATACCGCCGGCCTGCAGGACCAGGAAACACCCCGTATTGCGGTGATCGATACTGCAACCAACGCGGTCGTCCGATCGATTTCCCTCCCGAGGATTCCGTTCTCTTCCGCAATCACACAAGACGGCCATTGGCTCCTTGTCAATTCCGAATCAGGAAAGCTGTTCGTCGTAGATATGGCCAGTGGAGCGCTTACAAAAACGTTTGACACCCCGGATGTTCCCGTTTTGCCCACACCGGGAGAATTCGCGCTGTCGTCAGACGGCACACACGCGTATGTGAGTTGTCCCCAGGGCGGCACAATCGAGATCGTGAATCTGAAAGATTGGAAGCTCGAAGAGCCCATACGGCTCACTAAAGGCGTTGACGGCATGGCTTGGGTGCCTTCGGCTACAAATTGATCTACTTCCGTGACGCGGTACTTCACGGATGGTCGGCAAACGTTACCTTACAGGGTTAGGTAAGAGTAGCCCGTGATCCGCCCGGGATCGGCGAAGCAAGCAGCCGTAGGTTCCGAACTCCCGGCAACCAGGGACAATTGCCATTGAAGAGAGGGGAATATTTCGTGTTAGGACGGTGTCTCCAGCAGTTCTCAGGAAAAATGTAACCAGGAGTCGGATTAGCTCGTCTGTTGACTAGGCGGTTTGAGGTTCACGCAATCAGCGTGCTGAATTTGTGTTGGAGGGCATTGAAACCGTGTCTCCCCGGACCGCTCCCCCGCTCATGTTCCTGTCTGTTCTTCTCTGTTGTCTATTCGTTCCGATAGCTATGCTCGGACAATCTGGGCCGAGGCCGTCGCGGATCGCTGAGCCCGTGGATGAAACAAGATTATTGCAGCTCAAGGGTAATACTCATCCACTGGCCCTCGCAGAGTTCGATCGCGGAGCGGCGCCAGCCGGACTGCCCATGGAACGCATGCTCCTGGTACTCAAGCGTGGCCCGGAGCAAGAAGCCCGACTCACGGAACTGATAGAAGAGCAACTCGACGCGTCCTCGCCCAACTTCCATTGTTGGCTTACACCTGAAGAATTCGGCGCTCAGTTTGGTCCTTCAAGCCAAGACCTGCAAACCGTAACATCATGGCTCGCTTCTCACGGCTTCCATGTTGTCCGAGTTTCAAAAGGGCGGACAGTAATTGAATTTTCTGGCACTGCCGGACAGATCGAAGAGGCCTTTCACACTGCAATTCACAAGTACGTGCTGAACGCGGAGGAGCATTGGGCGAACGCGAGTGATCCCTGGATTCCGGCTGCGCTCGTTCCGGTGGTGGGAGGAGTGGACGCACTGAACAACTTTCCGAGGAAGACGATGCTCACATTCCCCTCTCCATGCGGTGTTGCGGGAATCAGGCCGAGCGGGAATTGCTACGGAGTCGGCCCTTACGACTTCGCCACAATCTACAACTTGCTTCCACTGTGGAACTCTGGCATTGACGGCATGGGACAAAGCATTGCCATCGTGGCCGCGAGTGACGTGCACGTGCAAGACGTGCGGAACTTCAGGAGTCTCTTCGCTTTGCCTGCCAACGACCCGATCATCATCTACAACGGTCCGAATCCCGGCTTCCTCAACACCGCGCTGGGTCCGGAGACAGAGGCTCTGGCCGATGTCGAGTGGGCGGGCGCCACGGCTAAAGGCGCCACCATCGTGCTGGTTGTATCTGCAACCACGAATAGCACGCCTGGCGTGGAGCTCTCCGCGGAATACGTCGTGGATCACAACCTCGCTCCGGCCTTGAGTGCCAGCTATGGTTACTGTGAACTTGCCCTCGGGACCGCAGGCAACCAGTTCCACAACCAACTTTGGCAGCAAGCCGCCGCGCAAGGCATCACAGTGGTGGTGGCCACGGGAGATAGCGGCTCGGCAATGTGTGACAGTCCTCGCGGGACACCACCGTCCCCAGCGCAGTCGGGCCTCGGAGTCAATGGCGTTGGCTCCACTCCCTACAACGTGGCGGTTGGCGGAACTATCTTCAACGATCTGACCAACGGTACCACGTTCTGGAATTCAACAAACGATCCCAATACCAAGGCCTCGGCCAAGGGCTACATTCCGGAGACGGCGTGGAACGATTCCTGCACGAACTCCTTGTTCGCGTCGCTGCTGGGCTTCAGCACGGATCCGGAGGCTAACTGCAACAATTCGCAACTCTCGCAGTATGTACGCGTCACTGGAGGCTCTGGCGGCAAGAGCAACTGCACCATGTCCGACGGGCAGAGTCCTACGAGCTGTTCGGGCGGCTACGGCAAGCCCTCTTGGCAAGCGGGACCAGGCGTTCCTAGTGATGGCCTGCGGGATGTCCCCGATGTGGCATTGTTTTCCGGCGGAGGGCTCACCGGAGCCTTCTTTCTTATTTGTCAGGCCGACCAGAATCCCGATGGGAGCGGGGCTTGCGATGTAAACTCTGCCAATGCGCACATCCAGGGTGTAGGCGGGACGTCTGGGTCTGCTCCAGCCTTTGCAGGGATCGTGGCTCTGGCAGTTCAAAAGAGTGGATCCCGTCAGGGCAATATCAACCCGCTTCTGTATCGCTTGGCAGCTCAGCAGTCGCCGACGAATTGCAATTCTAGCGGCCCCGCGAGCGGCTGCGTTTTCAACGACGTGAGCCTGGGCACCATCGCCATGCCCTGCAAGAAAGGTACTCACGACTGCAATGTCAGCAATCCCTCCGATCCGATTGGGGTGCTCAACGGATACGATGCAGGGCCAGGATACGATCTCGCAACGGGTCTGGGTTCGGTGAACGCATTCAATCTGGTCAACGCCAGCGACTGGACAAACAACACAGCGGCAGACTTTGCTCTCTCTTCAACGAACTCAACGGTCACGGTGTCTGGTCCCGGCAAATCAGGAACGTTAACCCTGACCATCACTTCAGTGAACGGCTTCGACGGCACCTTCACTCCTAATTCCGGGTCCTGCATAGGCTTGCCTTTCGGCGCAACTTGTGTCTTTAGCACTGGCTCCGTGAGCGTGAATTCAACGAGTCCGGCGGCTCAGGTTACGGTGACCGTGACAACAACGGCGCGCAGTGCTTTTGTTCCAGCGAGCTTTCAGAACAAACCACGCTCCTGGGCAACTATTGGGGTTGCAGCCTTGCTGTGCGCGCTATGCATTGGGTTGGGGCCGAAGGCGCGCGCAAATCGCCTGCGCTGCGCTACAGTCGTGGCCACTTTCGTGTTTTGGTCGCTTGTTTGTGCCGCTGGCTGCGGCGGTGGAGGCGGCAGCGGCACCGCTCCGGGAAGCGGCAATCCAGGCACGCCAAGCGGAACAACGAATGCGATCCTCGCGATCAGTAGTTCGGGAATTACCCATTCGTTCATATTCACCGTCAACGTGCAATGAGTTTGCTGCAGGGCTGTCGATTCCTGTGCGATAGATTTGAGTTACCAAAATAAGCGGCTCGTTGACTCTCGATACCCGCAGACTCGTTTCAGGGATGCGCCCGGCAAAATTCTCGGCGGATGGTCGACAGACCGGAAGTAACTGCGCGATTTAACATCCTTGGGGTCACTCCCGTATTGCCCGTCATCCGTCACGAATGGACAGCGGAAAGGTAGAAGGAGCCAACTCACAAGGATTGGAGCGAGACCGTGTAGACTTGAGTGGCACCACATTTCATGCGTCCAAACAATAGCTTGCGCCTCTGCCATTGCTTCCTTTTATTCTTAGTCGTCGCGCTCTTGCCGTGCAGTCTCTGTCTGGCGCATCAGGTGAATCCTGCACCTACTTCCGATGCGATCAAAAACGGCATCCAAGGAACTGTTCAGCTGCACGTTGTAATCGGTATAGAAGGCAACGTGAAGCAAGTCGACGTTCTCAGTGGACCTCCGGAGCTTACGGCCGCCGCGACGGACGCGGTGAAGCAGTGGCGCTACCAGCCCACTCTACTGAATGGAGACCCTGTCGAGGTGGATACGACAGTCTCAATCAGTTTTGCGCTGGGAGGGTGACGCTTACGGACAGGTCCTGGTAACGGCGTTCTCGTCAATGTGGAATCCGCCAAAACCACTTTGGCGGTTTCGCTACTTCACAGGAGTTGAAGGGCAAAACCTATCGCTTGGTGACATCGCCTTCACCGTTGCGCGTCTTGGATTCGTGGCGACCTCCAAGATTGAGGGTGATGAAGTTTGGAGTCCCTGGTTGTAATCGCGGAGGAAAAAGCCGCGTGAATAGTCTTCGATAGAGGAAAATACCGCTAGTGGCCACTCCATACGATACCGGGTAGGTCAACCAAAAAACCAGACTACTAGGCACCCAGTCTTTCAATAGAAGAATTGTGAGGACAATTAAAGAACAGAAGCTAAACGCTGCCGTGAATCGCAGTACATTTTGATAGCCGTCGGAAACGCTTAATGATGCTTCATCAGCATGGCAAGTGGAATCCACGATCGTCGGCGTACGGCCGCTTTTGGATTGACGTCCCCAGTGGTGAGAGGAAACGCAGAACAGTTTCGCTCGGCCGGTGCGCAACACAATGGGTAGCGCGCTTGCGATTGCGCGAATACATCGAGCGAGCAGGTGTCAGTTCCAAGCACAGGTTTCACCAGATCCCAGTTCCCGGTACTACATTTCGGCAGCAGGCCGAATTGTGGATGGAGTCTCTCTCTACGCGTAGGCGGAGGCCGCTGAAACCCGCCACGATCTATGGATGGCAGCATTGCCTGGATCGATGGATTCTCCCGAACCTTGGCAACAAGCTAGTATCGGAAGTGGGGAACGGTGCCCTGCGTCAATTCGTTGAGATCCTGACAGCAGCAAGGCTCGCACCGAAAACAATCGTCAACGTGGTTACTGTAGTGAAGTTCATCGTCGCTTCAGCGGTCGACGAGGAAGGCGATCAAATCCATCCGCGAGTTTGGAACTACGACTTCATCCAACTGCCCTTGGTCATCAAGGAAAAGCAGGATCGTCCCACGATCACGGACGCGGAAATATCGGCGATGCTAAGCACGCTGAAGGGGCGCGACGCCGTTTTGGTAGCGCTGGTGGCCGGAACAGGGCTACGAATCGGTGAGGCTCTGGCCGTCCGCACCGATGATTTTGATCCGCTGTGCCGCGTGCTACAGGTGCGGAGAAGCGTATGGCGAAGACGCGAGCAAGCGCCGAAGACCTTAAACGCGATTCGCCCCGTCGATATCGCGGAGTGCTTAGCACAAGTTCTGCGCGGCTACATAAAAGGAAGAACGGGACACCTATTCACGACGAGAGCCGGGCGCCTTCTGGACACGCGCAATGTCCTGGATGTGTTGCAGAGAGCGGGGAGGCGAGGGGGATACCACGCCTTTCGCCGCTTTCGTTTTGCGGTGCTTCGCAAGGCGGGAGTGCCGGACGACCTGATCAAACTGTGGCTGGGCCATTCGCAAAACTTAATCGACCTCTACGCAGCGCAATTGCGGCTCGACGAGACCTATCGGCGAGAATGGTGTGAGAGGGCTGGCTTGGGATATAGCTTGGGCGAATTGGGCTATACATCGGAAGCGTCAATTCGCCCATCACTTGCAGCGTAAGCCTGCGCAGAATCAGGCTTTAGAATTGGTTGCGGGGGTCAGATTTGAACTGACGACCTTCGGGTTATGAGCCCGACGAGCTACCAGGCTGCTCCACCCCGCATTCTCACTATAGCCGACGGTGGAGTTTCCGTCAAATTAGACAGCCCGCGTGAGAAACAACGCAACTTCTGGCCAGCAGTGTTCGTGAACTCGAATCAACGAATCACCAGGTCGTGTAGGAGGTCCCGTCCGAGCCGGTCTGCTCGCAGCCGGAGTGCACATCGTCAACCCCGCTGCCGGTTTGATCAGCAGACATCACCGTATCCCCCACGTGCACCTGCCAGTCATCCCGCTGGCAGACAGGGTCGATGGGAACCTGCCGGAGGTAATGGGCGTCAACCAGATCTTGCAAGGATTGCGGAGCCTGTTGCTTGTCCAGCGTGTAATTATCGATGGCCTCGCGCATGGTTTGCAGGTCTTTCTTCAACACCGTTTCGCGTGCCCGCACGAGGTGTTTCGAATACATGCCCGCGGCCATCCCAAGAAGAATCAAGATAATGGAAATTACGATCATCAATTCGATCAGAGTGAAACCGCGCTGCGTGCGCAGGTGCCTGGAACGGCCTGTGCGCCAACAAGCGACGCGAAGTGGGTTCTGAACGAGTTTGCCTCCGCCGCTCATTTCACCACTCCGAATACTTTGTACCATCCATGGCTGTGCCTGTGGACTTGCTATAAACATCGAAGATATCCTGCCCGCCCCAGCTCGTCGAGTCTGCATCGTCCTCCACGGAGCGCAACCCCCAATCGGCCTGCCCGGTCATGGGATCGACGGGGATGCTGCGAAGAAAATGAATTGTTTTGTCGGAAGCGCCGCCCGCGGTTGCCAAACTTGTCAGCGGTACGCCCTTCACCAGTGTTTCGAGGTCGGGGGGGTAGCCGCCCGTGAGCGCATCAACGCGTATCTGCCCGTGATCGGCTAGGTCCTTGTACCGGTCGATGGCTTGCCGCATGCTAAGCAAGTCGCGCTTCAGTTCATTTTCTCTTTCGCGAATCGCTGTGAAACGCGCAATAGGTAATGCGGCGGAAGCAAGTAGCAAGAGAATCGCGCAGGAAATGATCAATTCCATAAGGGTCATTCCCGCTTCGGAAGAACGCTGCCGTTTGTGGTACACCTTGCTCATCCCATCCTCTCCGCACGAAACATCTACTGCACCCGAAGCTCAGCTTCGCTCGTTACCAGCGGAATTGTGTTTTGCTGCGAATCCTTGGCATTAATCTGAACGATCGAGAGACTGGAAGTGCCCACTCCGATTGCCTTCACTACCACCCCTAAAAGCGTGCCGCTCCCGCTGACCCCGGAAGTGTTCGGCTGCCGCGTCGCGGAAATAATCGCTTGGCCGTGTTCTTTATCGACGCGCTGCACGATGGCGATGTCCTGCGTGCCGCCTGTAAGGAAGCCGCCATGACGCACCTCCTCGACGCTGATGACCGCGGGGTTGTATTGCAACATGAGGGGCACGGAAAAAAGGTCCGAAACGTTGTCGACCGCAATGCCAATAGTTGTGGTTTGTCCGGGACTGAGGCTCAGTGTCGCAGGTTCAAAATGAACGCTCGGTCCGGACACTTGTGGCGGCTGGGCCGCAGCACCAACCCCTCCAATCGGCGCGCCGCCGACTGGTGTCACCACGGAAATCGGTGTGCCCGATGCGCCAGAAACCGGATGCGAGGTCCCATTCGACGCTTGAGGAGGAGGATTCGCGGTGGGCCCCTTGATGTCCAGTTCTCTTTTGACCGCGGGGTATGTTTCCGTGCCTGCATATAGGGCGCGCAGATTCGCCTTTGTCCATTCCGGCATGCGAACAATGCGGGGGACGAGAACAATTAGATTTTCGTTTTCCTGGTGCTCCATGCTGTTTTCCGCAAACAGATAGCGCATGATGGGAACCTTCGCCAGCCATGGCCAACCATTCAAAGTCTTGCTGTCAATCCGTTCGATCAACCCTCCCAAAATGCTTACTTCGCCGTCTTTCAGGCGGATTTCATGTTCGATTTTGCGCTGGCTGATAATGGGCTGTTGGATGCCGCCGATGGTCGCTTGGCCGGTAACCGAGGACACTTCGATTTGCACCTTCATACTGACGTCTCGGTTCGGATGGACATGCGGTGTGACGGTGATGTTGACGCCCACATCGATATACTGGAATTGCGTGTTCACCAGGGGGTTGACAAATCCCCCCGCACCCGCCGACCCGACTCCAACTCCCGCCTGAAAACTGCCCGTGGCCACAGGAACGCGGTCACCAATGTTCAGTTTAGCCTGCTGGCCATCCACGGAGCGGATCTCAGGGTTTTGTACAATCTTGGTCGTGGTGTCGGTCAATAGAAAATTAGCCGTGGCGCTCGGGATGGTCATGATCACGTCGTTCTGATTCAAATGGGTCAGTTGAGTCAGCGAAATCCCGTTGTTCGTCGTGGTCGTCGAAGCGCTGCTACTGCTGCTTGTGGAATTGTTGGGATTGATGGTCACGGTCGTATTCTGCGGCGGCAGAATCCCGAGGTTGCGTAAATGATCCGTCCGTGCCTGCAGTACCTCCACCTGAATGATCACTTCCGGCTTCGCCTTATCGATGTCCTTGACGATTTTATCCACCAGCGCAAGTTTATCCGGCGTATCGCGCACCACGATGGCGTTCTGCGCATTCACCTGTGTGATGCGCTTCAGGTCTAGCAACTGCCGCAAGCCGGTGGTGATTTCCGTGAGGTCCTGGGCGATGGCCACGTTGCTTAGATAAAACGTGCGCACCACCTGCTCATCGTAGTCCCGGCGCTTTTGCGTTTGGTCCGGGATAACCATGATGATGTTTTCAGTGACCGGCTTCCAGAACGCCTTGCTTTCCATGCAGGCGATGTCTAGCGATTGCTCCAAGGTAATGTTATTGAAATCCGCCGTGATGCGGCGCGCTTGCAGGTCGGGATCGTAAATCACGGTCAAACCGGCCAGTTTTCCGATCGTGTCGAATACCACCTTGGCATCGTTGGACATCTTCAGATTGATGGGAGCGCGCGAGAGAGGCTTCAGTTCCGGAGGCTGGGAAGCGAGCGCGGGTTGGCCATTTTCCGCCATCGCCTGCTCCTCTGGCGGTTGAGAGGCGCGGGCCTTCTCGGCGAGCATATCCAACGATTTCTTCAGTTCCTGATCGGCAAGCACGCTCGAGGGGTCAAGAACCTGCGCGCGCTGAAACTCGGAAATGGCCCCCCGCAAATCTCCCTTATCCCTGAGTTTAAGCCCTTGGCGGATGTGAAGTTGACCCGCCTCGAAGCGCGCTTCGTTGAGCTTGATCCGGAATGTGGCGTTGCGCGGTTCCCCGGCCAGGGCCTTGCTGTAATAGTCCACCGCGGCATCATAGTCCTTCAGGTCCAGGGCCTTCTCGCCTGACTTATAGTTTTGATTTGCCTTCTTCAGGCAGCCGGCAAGAGCCACTCCAATCGCAATCCAGACGAGAATCCGACTCCAGCGGCGCATAATTTCTCCGGGGCCTCGACTTATCGTAAGCTTCATTTTTCCTTACCTTTGCAGTCTAGCATCGGCTTCATTCATGCGGCAAGCAAGCTCCCGCCGGACACTCTCATTCCTCCACCCGTCCCATCCTTCTGTGCTCCCTTAACTCTCGATGCACAGCTGGGCACACTGCGTGCCCTCCCATATTGTTGCTTGACAATTCGGTCGGCGGGACCTGGACCCTGGGGCAGCGCGGATAATCGTTCTCCCGCTCCACTGTCTTTAGACGCAGCATCAGGTAAAATGAAAGATTGTGGCTAAGCCGAACAAAAGGACGGAGAAGGGCAAGGACACCAAAGAGCCTCGCGAGCAAATCGTCGCGCAGAACCGCTCCGCTTCTTACCATTTCCATATTCTTGAGAAGCTGGAAGCCGGCCTCGTGTTGCATGGCACGGAAGTGAAAGCCCTGCGCCAGGGAAAGGCTAACATTCGGGACGCTTACGTGGATTTCAAGCCCAGCGGTCCTTACCTGGTGAACGCGCACATCGCTCAGTACCTGCCAGGTGGCCCATGGAATCATGAACCGCTGGGGGACCGAAAGCTTCTTCTTCACAAGCGTGAGATCCACAAACTTTCGGGCCGCACCGAATCCAAAGGTTTGACCGTCATTCCCCTACGCATTTATTTCCGCGGCGGTATTGCCAAGGTGGAAATCGCCTTGGCACAGGGCAAGAAGACGTGGGACCGCCGCCAGGACGAACGCACCAAGGATGCTCGCCGGGAAGCGGAACAAGCTATGTATCGCAATCGGAGGCGATAGACTCACTATGCAAATCACCGTGGAACCCAAGCCGTTCGCAGCAATCGAAACCGAAGCACTTGTCTCTTACGTCTTCGAAAACGGCGATGTATCGCAAGGTCGAATCGCGGAACTGGACAAACTTACCAGCGGCCTCCTCGCCAAGTTGAGCAAGAGCGGCGAGATCACCGGCAAATTGCTGGAAACCACTCTCATTCACTCACCTTCGGGCCTGAAAGCCGCGCGATTGCTCCTGATCGGAGCGGGCAAGCGCGAGCAGTTTAACACTGCGGCGTTGCGGAAAGTTGTCGGCGTGGCGCTGCGTTATCTGAAATCACGAAATATTCACAATTTGGCCTTCGCCCTTCGCGAAGGCGGCGCCACGGAGGAATCGGCGCAGGCCATTGCTGAAGCTGCCGTGGCTGCCGATTTTGAGACCGACAAGTACAAGACCGACAGGAAGAAGGATAAGTTCATCGACCGTATTGCGATTGCCGGCTACAGTGACGCCGAAAAGGTCGCCGCGGAGAAGGGAATTGCCCGTGGCCGCATTATCGGCGATGCACAGAATTTCGCCCGCGACCTGGTAAATGAGCCTTCTAACAAGCTGACGCCCAGGATTCTTGGGGAGAAGGCCGAGGCTATGGCCAAAGAGGCGGGGCTTGCCGTCGATGTTTTGGATGAAAAGAAGATCGCCGAACTGAAAATGGGCGCGCTCCTCAGCGTCGCCCAAGGCAGCGTCGAGCCGCCTCGCCTCGTTGTGATTACTTACACTCCCGCGAATTTGAAACCTGGCGCTCCGGTCATCGGATTGGTCGGCAAGGCAGTCACCTTTGATACCGGTGGTATCTCCATCAAGCCGTCTGAGGGCATGGAAAAAATGAAGTACGACATGGCGGGCGGCGCCACCATGATCGGCATCATGCGCGCGCTCGCGGCCTTGAAACCGAATGTCAAAGTCATTTGCGTTGTGCCCGCCACGGAAAACATGCCGGGTGGAAAAGCGCAAAAGCCTGGAGATATTCAGACGGCCATGTCCGGAAAGACCATTGAAGTGCTGAATACCGATGCCGAGGGCCGCTTAATTCTCGCTGACGGAGTTTACTACGCCAAGCAACTGGGGGCCACGCACTTGGTGGATGCGGCCACGCTGACGGGCGCGATTGTAGTTGCACTCGCGAATGTAAATGTCGGCGTGTTCGGCTCCGACCAGCCGTGGACTGACAGACTATTGGCCAGCGCGAAGGCCGCGGGCGAAAAAATGTGGCAATTGCCGATGGACGACGAGTACCGCGAGTTCCTGAAGGGCAGCTTCGCGGATATTCAGAACATTGGAAGCGGCAAAGGAGGTGGCTCCATCACCGGCGCCTGGTTCATTCGTGAATTCGCTGGCGATACGCCCTGGATTCACCTGGACATTGCCGGAACCGCCTGGAACGATGAAGCCAAGCCTTGGCTCGCGAAGGGCCCCACCGGTGTTGCCCTCCGCACTCTGATTCACCTGGTGATGTCGCTGTAGCGCGCGTGCCCCATTCGCCGGTTTTGCGAGTGGGCTCTTGGGT
>JBAVHY010000317.1:0-4165 GCA_049686315.1 Candidatus Acidiferrum sp.
CCAGTAGCACAGGCTTCAGCCTGTGTTCCTGGGGTTGGTAGAACGTGCTTCAGCGACTGTTCTCCCTCTGTTCCGAAACTGACAACTTATAACTTAAAACTGACAACTTTTCTGCCCTGGCGCCGTCTTCCCGGGTCGGCCCATCTCCAGTAGCACAGGCTTCAGCCTGTGTTCCGAAACTTAAAACTGACAACTTTTCCCTGCTGGCCGTGATTTAATGGCAGGGCACGGGGGTGCGCCATGCCTCGCTCGGGCCAGCTTCGCGTTGGGACTTCTGGATACTCTTATAAACAGTGGAAAGGGAGTTTTTATCCCCAGAAGCTTCCGGACAAGGAAATGCTCAGCTTCTACGCTCAGCAGTTCTCGACCGTCGAAATCAACCATAGTTTCTACCGCATGCCCACGGAAAACGTGCTCTTGCAGTGGGCCAAAACTGTTCCGGAGGGCTTTCGCTTCGCCTTGAAAGCCAATCAGCAAATCACTCACATTCAAAGACTCCGCGGCTGCGAGAGCACTTTGAAGCGCTTCCTGGAAGTGGCCAGTGTGCTGAACGATGGTGACCACCTTGGCCCCATCCTCGTGCAGTTGCCGCCCAACTTCAAATTTGATCGCCCTCTCCTGGAAGACTTTCTTGCTCTTCGCCCGCCCGCTTTCGCTTTCGCCTTTGAAGTGCGTCACCCCTCCTGGTACACGGAGGAAACCTATGCCGTTCTTCACCAGCACGACACAGCACTCTGCTTGTCCGAAACCGATAAGCAAACGCCTCCCGATGTGCTTACCGCCGGATTCACCTACGCCCGCTTGCGTCTTGAAAACTACACTCCGAAACAATTGACCGCCTGGAGAAAACGCTTCGACGCATGGCTTGGCCAGGGCGTCGACGTTTATGCCTATTGCAAACACGAAGACGAGGGCAAAGCGCCAGCCTATGCGCGCCAGCTCCTGGGAAAACCAGACTGACCACACCCGCAACTACCATCTTGGATTTTGCTTTGGCTATCAAGCGCCCTCACCCCTACAGGCACGCCCTTCATCCTTCGTTTACAATAGAATTGGAAACTAAATCTCTAATGCCACCGATAGAAGCCCGGCGGGATCCCCGCCCCGCACCCGATCCCGACGATGTCCGCCAACACACTCCTCCGTCGTCCACGATCCCTTCGTGGTTACGCGCCTGGTGGGCCGCACTGCTCTGGTCCGCCATCATCTTCCTGGCCTCGACCGATTCCTTCTCTAAGGAACACACCAGCCTCATTGTCGAACCAATTCTCCGCTGGCTATTTCCCTCCATCACGCACCATCGAGTCGAAGTCATCCATTTCTTCATTCGCAAATCGGCTCACTTCACCGAGTACTTCATTTTCTTTCTCCTCCTCTATCGAGGCATTCGCCGTAATCGTCGCGGCTGGCACTGGTCCTGGGCCTTCGCTGCCTGGTTCGTTGCTGCCGCCTACTCCGCGCTGGACGAAATTCACCAATCCTTCGTTGCCTCCCGCACCGCTTCTCCCTGGGATTCCTTGTTGGATTCCGCCGGCGCCATCTTCGCGCTCTTGGTGCTCTTCTTCCTCTACCGTTTCCTCCCCCGCCTTGCTCGCGCTTGACCGCGCCACTACTATCCCTGTCCACAGTTTTCCACAGTTTTTCATTGACGCATGCCTGCCCTCGCGTTACATTTCCCTCGTATTCAACCGTTTTAATTCACAATCACTGCCAGCGAGCCTGCCGCCCTGGCCAAGGACCTCCAATGAAACTATCCTTCGCGCGCCACCATCCCTTCTCTCTCGCTCTCTTCTTCGTTACCTTCACCACGCCTCTCGCACTCGCGCAATCCATTCAGGTCGACGCTACTCCTTCCCATTCCACCAACACCATTCGCCCCACAGAGGCTCTCGGCGCGGGCATCGACCGCCTTCCCTACGGTGCCGCCGACAAACTCTACGTCGATGACACCATCAAGCAAGTTCTCGCCGCCGGATGGCAGACCATCACCTACCGCCAAAACACTGAACTCCATATGGAGGCTTGGCACTGGAATCCCAACGGTGCTTGGAGCGATCCCGCCGGCAAAGGCTACTTCGTCGGCAGTTCCACTCCCGGCCCCGAGCCCATTCGTCACTCCTACGGATATCCGCTTCCCCACCGCGGCGTCACTCGCGATGACGGCACGGACACCGACGGCTACTCCCGCCTCACCGATGGCGATCCCAATACCTATTGGAAGAGCAATCCCTACCTTGCTGAAACTTACACCGGTGAAAGCGATTCCCTCCATCCCCAATGGGTCATTCTTGATCTCGCCAAGCCCCGCGAAATTTCCGCCATTCGCATCGATTGGGCCGAGCCCTACGCCACTCACTTCGTTGTTCAGTATTTCACTGGCGAAGACGCCATCCGCAAACCCACGCTCGGAGTCTGGCAAGCCTTCCCCGGTGGCACCATCACCACGGGCAAAGGCGGCAATCCCGTCCTCCAACTTGCTTCTGCACACATCCCCGTCCAGTTCATCCGCATCCTGATGACCGCCTCATCCAACACTTGTGATTCCCACGGCAGCGCCGACAAACGCAACTGTCTTGGCTACGCCATCCGCGAAATCTATCTAGGCACCACTTCTGCCGATGGCAAGTTCCACGACCTCATCCGCCACACTCCGGACCAGGACCAGACCATGACCTACTGCTCCTCCGTTGATCCCTGGCATGAGCCTTCCGATCTGAACGAGCACGCAGGAGAACAAGTCGGCTTCGATCTCTTTTTCATGCCGAGCGGCTACACGCGCGGTCTTCCCGCGATGATTCCCATCGCCATGATCTACAGCACCCCCGAAGACGCCGCCGCCCAACTCACCTACCTCGAAAAGCGCGGCTATCCCATTTCTCACGTGGAAATGGGCGAGGAGCCCGATGGCCATTTCATGAATCCTGAAGATTACGCCGCGTTTTACATTCAATTCGCCGCCGCTCTCCATCGTGTCGATCCCAAGCTCAAACTCGGCGGCCCCATTTTCACCGGCGTCAACAAGGACATCGAAACCTGGCCAGACTCCGCGGGTCAGACTTCCTGGACCCGTCGCTTCATCAACTATCTGCAGTCCCACGGCAAGCTTGGCGAACTCGCCTTCTTCTCCTTCGAGCACTATCCCTTCGAGCCCGGCAAAATTCAGTGGAGCAATCTCTACGACGAACCCAAGCTCGTCACCGGCATCATGAAAATCTGGCGCGAAGATGGCGTCCCAGCCAATGTTCCTCTTCTCATCACCGAATGCAACCTGTCCTGGGTCGATTCCGAAGCTTTCCCGGATATTTTTGGCGCACTCTGGCTGGCCGACTACATCGGCTCCTTCCTCAACGCTGGCGGTCAAGCCGTCTACACTTTCCACTACATGCCCGCTCCCATTGGCCGCGGCATCAACGGCTCGCAAGGAAATTTCGCGATGTTCTCCGCGGACAAGGATTTAAAGATCAAGCAGCCGCTCTCGCAATTCTTCTCCAGTCAACTCATCAATCTCGAGTGGGTGCAATCCGGCAGCGGCGAACATCATCTCTTCAACGCCGTCAGCGACATTAGCGATGGCGCCGGCAACGCGCTTGTCACCGCCTACGCCGTCCATCGGCCCGACGGCCAATGGTCACTCCTCATCATCAACAAGGACCAGGAAAATTCCCACTCTGTCAAAATCTCCTTCGATGACGCCACTCAACCCGCCGCCGGCTCTTTCTCCGGCGCGCTCACCGCAAAAACCTTCGGCAAAGCGCAATATCAGTGGCATCCCGGCACCGCCTCCGCCGATCCCGACGGCCCCATCGCCTCCTCCACCATCACTGCCGAACCCAACGCCTCCATCGAACTTCCCGCCGCATCCATCACCGTCCTCCGCGGCAACATCAAATTCCCCGACGCCACCCACAAAACCCGCAACTAGCTCTGTATTCTTCGCTTCCATGTAGCGCTGGCTTTCATGCCAGCGCTCTTTGGGTTACTCGATCAAGGTCACCTGACAAATGAACTTGAGGGTGCCCCATCCTTCGCGCTCTTTGCGAAGGGTGGGCTCTCACTTCTCTCTTCTTGGGTTTCGCATCTCTTCTCTGGGGTGTCCCACGGGCCGGTTTTGCACGTGGGTTTTGCACGTGGGTCTTGCACGTGGGTCTTGCACTTCATCCCATCT
>JBAVHY010000318.1:0-3444 GCA_049686315.1 Candidatus Acidiferrum sp.
GTTCTCGCTGCTCGCAAACCTCTAAAACAAGTTCCATAAGAGCTGATTGTAGACTTCGTGGTGATACTGCACCTCGGGCGCTTTGACAAAGGTACCAAGCGCACGCGGACAGCGATCTGCCGCGCCACGCTTCAAATCGACATACCTGTTTTTCACGTCTGTGCCAAATAGCGTGTTCGTCCATTCGGCTTTTTCAAAGTTCTCCATAGCGGTGTAAATGTTGTCCGGAAGGTAGCGCTGGGCTTGGCGCAAGTTCTCAATTTTCGCTGTGGTTCCGTCCAGGCCCGTTTTGAAGATGGAGTACATCACCATGTACGGGTTAGCGTCCGGCGCGACGGAGCGCACCTCCACACGCATGCTTTTCTCGTTGCCTATAGGGATGCGAATCATGGAACCGCGATCGACCGGCGAAGCTTTGAGCTGATTCGGCGCTTCAAAATGCGGGTCCAACCTGCGGTAGGCGTTGACGCTTGCGTTCAACAGCAGGCAGATGTCGTTTCCGTGGGTTAGCACACGATCCACGAACTCCCAACCCATTGCGCTCAGCTTCTCTTCTCCCTTTGGGTCCCAGAACAAATTAGTGCCGTTTTCGCTGACCGAAACATTTGTGTGCATGCCGTTGCCGTTTACCCCAACGACTGGCTTCGGCAAGAACGACGCCGTGAGTCCCATTTTCGTCGCCACCTGACGGCAAATCAGCTTATAAAGCTGGATCTGGTCTGCCGCCTGAACCACTTCGCCGTACCCGTAGTTGATTTCGAATTGCGAGGGCGCCACTTCCGGATGGTCTTTCTCGTTCTGGAAACCCATTGCGCGCTGCACTTCCGCGGTTGTGTCAATAAAGGTGCGCAATGGATCTCCGGGCAAGGAATGGTAGTAGCCACCGGTATTGGCGTATTCGAATTTCCCGGTCTCGTGATAGCGGCGCTCGGCGTCAGGACCGTTGAACAGAAAGCCTTCGATTTCGTTGGCGGCGTTCAAGGTGTAGCCTTTTTTCTCGTGCAGTTGTTGGGCCAAGTTTTTGAGCACACCGCGAATATCCGCCGCGTAAGGTGATCCGTCCTTGTCAATCACTTCGCCAAACACCAGCACTTTGCCGGGACCAAACATATCCGCGGGCGCCCAATAAAAAGCACCCCAATCCATGCCCAGCCGTAGATCGCTCTCGCGTTGCGCGGTAAATCCCCGAATCGAGGACCCATCGAACGTCAAGTTGTCCCAGCTTTTGATGAGAAACTTTTTGTCGTAGTCCAGCATGTGGAGCCGGCCTTCCAGATCGGTGAAGAGCACGGTCACGGCCTTAATGAGCTTTTCATCCGTCAGGTACTTGAGGCGTTCCTCTTGCATCTTGTGGGCCGGGGCGCGATTCTTGCGTTGCTCCTTGGCCTTCAGATTCATCTGCTCGAGCTCATCGTAATTTAGCGCGAGAAAATTACGCAGTCCGTTTTCGTTCGACATGAATCTCCTTAAATTGTGTGTGAATTACTTCGGGCACGAATTTCAAGCGACACCGCCTGTCCATCTGTGTCACAAGGATAGGGCGTCGCTCGGAAAAGCGCCAAACGGAAGGACTGGGTTCATGAATCGAAAAAAATAATACATGACTGTCGGGCCTCCAACGGATGGCTAACAGGGTTTGACCTCGACCGGCGCCAGAACTGGCGTTCGAAACGCAATCTTCAGCAGCAATGGCGCGACTAGCGTAGTGGCGACGGCCATAAACACCACCACGCTGTAGACCTCCGAGCTGATCACTGCCATGCTCAGTCCAATTTGGGCGACGACCATTCCCACCTCTCCTCGCGGCACCATGCCCAGGCCCACCTTCAAGACATTCTGCCAGCCCAGCGAAAGCGCTCCTGCGCCGCAGCCAATCAACTTGGTCAATATCGCGGCAATGAGAATCACCAAGGCCAGCGCCACCGTGGATTTCGACCGGAAGACGTCCAAATTAAAACGCAAGCCAATACCTGCGAGAAAAAACGGCACGAGCAGTTCGCTCACTCCACGGGTCAACGTGCGCACGCGCGCGTCAGCGCTGTCAGAAAGGGCCAAACCCGCGAGGAACGCGCCGACGATAGCAGCGACCCCGGTGTATTGCGCTAAAAGCGCCAACATGAACATAAAAACAAGCGCGATATGAAACTCCGCATCATCCGCGCGAGCCCGTGAACCAAAAATCGGGAGTAGCCGCTTCACAGCGGTCGTGCCCCACACGGCCATGACAACCGTGAACGCCGTCGCTAGCGCAGCAATCAGTGCAATTTCCCAGAGGTTAATCTTACCCCGCGCGACGCTGCTCACGATCGCCAAAACGATCAGTCCGAGAACGTCATCGATCACCGCGGCAGCCAGAATAATCTTGCTGGCTATTTCATGGAGGAGCCCTCGAGCGGAAAGAACGGAAGCGGTGATACCCACACTGGTGGCTACCATGGCCGCTCCGACGAAGACCGCTTCGATCTGCGGCGCGCCCCACGCCAACAGAATTCCCCAGCCGGCAAAAAAGGGCACAATCACGCCGATGGTTGCCACCAAGGTGGCCTTACCGCCCACTTTCAACAACTCCGATGCTTTGACCTCCAAACCCACCCCAAAGAGCAGGAACATCACTCCAAGTTCCGAGAGCGCTTTCAGCGTTTCGTTTGGAGTGATCCAGCCAAGCACACTCGGCCCGACCAAAGCGCCTGCCAGGATCTCGCCTACGATGGAAGGCTGCCCCAAACGCGCAAACAGTTCGGCCAGGAGCTTCGCCGATCCAAAAACAATGAGCATGGCCAGCGGGAGAGGAAGTGGATCATGCATGGGGGACGAGTCAGTTGCCTCGCGCGGCAGACCGCGCGATCTTCCGCCACGTAAGAAGCGCGGCAATACCGCAGCCGCCCAGGACCGGAAGGAGCGGAACACCTCTAGAGACTAATAAGTAGGAGGCAAAGAAGACCGCAGCCAAAAAGTATTGCCATTTGTATTTCATTTCCAGGCCATGAAGAGGAAGGATATCACGGTTACGAGAAGAAGCAGCCCAGCCACAGGAAGCTTCAGCGACTTGTTCCACTCGGGCTTTTGTGTGCCTTCCCGCCGAAGCCGGCGGATCTCCGTGAGTTGATTGCGAGCCATCGCCATCTCCCAGTTCGTGCCCGCCAACTCGACCGCCCGACTTGTTTCCGCTTCCGCTTTGTCCAAAGCGCGCAGCCTGTAGTACAGCTCGGCATATTTGAACTGCGCTAAAAAGTTTTGAGGTTCCACACGGCGAGCGCTCTCCAGCGCGTCCATGGAGCGGTAGACATCGTAATTCATGGCGTGCGCCATGCCTAAGCAAGTGCGCAAATCTGCGTTCTCAGGATTCTGAACGCAAGCTTCTTCTAGCGCAACAATAAACTCCGCCAGCTTCTCTGGCGGGACCGAATGCGGATCCCGCCAAGGAATCGCCGGGAGTCGATTAAT
>JBAVHY010000319.1:0-2658 GCA_049686315.1 Candidatus Acidiferrum sp.
CACCAGCACGGCCCGCTCGCCCGCCGGAATCCGCCGCGCCACCGCGAAGCACCCCAGCAGCGCCGCCGCCGAACTCGGGCTCACCAGCAGTCCTTCTTCTCGTGCCAGCCGTTTCACCATCCGGTACGCCTCCTCCGTCCCGACCTCCACGTTTTCATCCGCCAGCGTTTCGTCGTAAATCGCCGGACGCATCGCCGTCGGCATATGCTTCCAGCCCTCCAACCCGTGGAAAGAAGCGTCTGGCTGCAAGCTAATGCAACGAATCTTCTCGTTCAAGTTCCGCAACCGTCGTGTTGTGCCGACAAATGTTCCGCTGGTCCCCAGTCCCGCCACAAAATGCGTTATCGTCCCGCCCGTTTGCTCCCAGATCTCTCCAGCCGTCCCTCGGTAGTGCGCCTGCCAATTTGCCGGGTTGCTGTACTGGTCGGGATAAAAATACGCGCTTGGTTCCGCCGCTACAATTTCGTGTACTCGCCGGATGGCCCCATCGGTCCCTTCGCCACCCGGCGTCATCACCAGTTCCGCGCCGTACGCCTTCAGGATTCGCTTCCGTTCGTGCGACGCGCTCTCCGGCAAGCACAGCTTCACCCCATACCCCAGCGCCGCCCCGATCATCGCGTAGGCGATTCCGGTGTTTCCACTCGTCGCATCAATAATGGTTTTTCCCGGCTCCAGCAGGCCGCTCGCCAGCCCCGCCTGAATCATGCTCAGCGCCGGGCGGTCCTTCACTGACCCACCGGGATTAAACCACTCCGTCTTCGCGTAAAACTCTATGTTTGGAAATTCACGGTCAATGTTAGCGAGATGAAAAAGCGGGGTATTACCGATCTGATCCAGCAGCGAATGACGCGCAAGCGGCGCTCGGCCTTCGTCCACCAGACGGGAGAGGCCAGTCACCGTTTCCATGCGCTTGCTCGACGCCACCTTCGTTATCTCCACCGATTGCCCACGACTGCCTTGACGAGGCCCTTGTCGCAACCAAATAACAGCCCAATACCCAATTAGATGCGCCGGTACATCGGCTCGCTATTCTCCGACAAACCCAATTGGCCAACGCTGTCTCGCGCACGGGTCCCCTCATTCGCCGCTCAAGCTAAAATTGTGACACAACTTCCCCTTGCACCGCGAGTCTCTTTCTTTTTAGTTAGCAGTGGCTCAGGATCTGTTTCTCCACTGCCGAGCGCTTTCCACTCAGTCGTTGTCGAACGGAGTGTACGACTTTGGCATCACCAGGCCGGCGGGCTCCACCGGGCACGCGCGTGGCGCAAGAATCAGTGGAGGTTGCGGAGGCTGGCTGAAGTCAAAGCTGTCCAGCATGTCGCTGGCGGCGATATCACGGGTCGTAAGCGGCTGCAGGTGATAGCGTCTCTCGACGAACTTCAGTAAGGAGGACTGTTCGTAAACCGTGTGCGAAACGTATCCTCGCTTGGCAAACGGAGAAATGATCAGCAGCGGCGCCCGTGGCCCCAATCCCAGCCGATCGACCTGCGGCGGCGGTACATGATCGTATAGTCCGCCATAGTCGTCCCAGGTGATGAACACTGCGGTTGAGTTCCACTCCGGGCTCTGCATCACCGCATTCAACACTTGCACGGTCCAGTTTTCCCCTTTGCAGGAGCTTTCCGGCGGATGCTCGCCAGCGCCTTCAGGCGGCAAAACCCAACTCACTGCTGGCAGCGTGCCGTTAGCCGCATCGCTCAGGAATTGGGAAGTGTCCGCAGCGCGCTGTTTTAAGAGAGGGGTATTAACGATGTGCCGGATGAGGCTCAAGACGCCGCCTCCGCCTCCCTCACTGTAGTATTTCCAGGAGATTCCTGCGTTTTCCAGCAGGTCCGGTAAGGTTTGAAAATCGAAGCATGGCGACTGCTGCGTCACGTTGCCGTTATCATCCATCACCGCCACGGTTCCGGAGGGCTGCCCCGCGCAATCGGTTCCAGAGACCGAATTGTTCACACTTTCCATCACGCCACCGCATTGCGCCGCCACCACGAACAGGTGATTCGGGAAGCTCGGCCCATGGACAGCGCTGAAGTAGCGGTCGGCCAGCGTAAACCGCCGCGCATACGTCCAATAGTTTGGAATGTCTTGTTCTGTCATCTGCGTATAGGCGTCCAAAGTTCCGCCGGTATAAAGGTCGAACTTGTCCATTTTGCCGTTGTCGAACGCCTGCATGGCGCAGTCCCAGCTATTGCACAAGTTGCCCGAATAGCAGTCGGGCATGGACTTGAGCGCAGCCACTTGCCCGCTCGAGGTAACTCCGGTCGTGGCGCCGTCCGCATTCGGGAATCCGCCGAAGTAGTTATCGAACGTGCGGTTCTCTTTGATGATGATGACCGTGTGCGTTATGGCCGCCGGGTCGTTCACTGCTCGCGTTTCGACGGGCCGGTTGCAGGTGACCAGCGGGATGACTGCGCAAAAAATAAGCGCGAGCAGAATTGCTGCTTTGCGATACGCAGTACCGGTTGGAGGAAGCACAAATGCGGCCTTCGCTTTCGTTGAATACCTGCCGCACGAGCGCATCCGGCTAGTTGCATTGTACCCGCGCCCCGAGGGTTGCCTCGGTGACGAGAGTCATGGTACTGCGTGCGTTATTACACTTTGTGCAACAGAGTCGCTCTAGCTGGTCTTGCAAGGGCCCTCTTGGTTTTTGCTTTTCTC
>JBAVHY010000320.1:0-1652 GCA_049686315.1 Candidatus Acidiferrum sp.
AGTATCGGCCGATTGGCGGCGCTAGCCCGCAAAAATCACACAAAAAGCCGAATCGACGAGCTCATTGCGGCCCAGAAAGCTCTTAAGCAGAGGCTGCGCCTCTGTTTAAGAGCCCGTTTAAAATAAATGAACCGAAACAAGCTGTTTTTCGGCTCTCCTCTGCTGAAATCTGAACTCAACCGCGCCTGAGCTTGTACTCGTAACTGTCTACCAGCGCCAGCCAACTGGCCTCAATGATATTTTCTGAAACACCGACGGTGCACCAATTATCGTGGTGATCCGTCGAATCGATCAGCACTCTGGTGCGCGCTCCCGTACCCTGATTGCTGCCGATGATCCGCACCTTGTAGTCGTCAAGGGTCACCGCCTCGATGCTTGGATATAGCGGGACCAAAGCCTTTCGGAGCGCTGCGTCCAAAGCGTTCACAGGTCCGTCTCCTTCAGCCACGGTATAGACATCCTCGTTCTTCAGACGAAGCTTCACTGTCGCCTCGCACGTTTCATACATGTTTCTGACTGAGCGGATGTAAGTGCAGTGGTATTCTAACAGTTCCCAAAAAGTTTCGACCGGTCCCAGAATGCGGCGAATCAGCAGCTCGAAGGAGGCTTCGGCCGCCTCGAACTCATAGCCCAGATTTTCGAGCCGTTTGACCTCTTGCAAGATCGCGATGACGTTCGGGGATCCCTTCTCAAGCTCGAATCCAAGTTCGCGGGCCTTCGCGCGCACGTTGCTTTGACCGGAAAGCTCAGAGACAACAATGTGCTGATGATTTCCGACCTCGCTCGGTTCAATATGCTCGTAACTTCGGGCTACCTTTTGAACCGCGTGCGCATGCAGCCCGCCCTTGTGGGTGAATGCTGTGGATCCGACAAAAGGCGCTCGAATGTTGTGCTGGCAATTCGCCAATTCATCGACAAACAACGACAATTCCCGAAGCCGGCTCAATTCGGGTACGACCGGATTCCCAAGCTTCAGCTGAAGATTAGGAATGACACTCGTTAAATTGCAGTTCCCGGTCCGTTCACCGTATCCGTTGATGGTGCCCTGAACTTGAACTGCGCCCGACCGGAGTGCTGCTAAAGCGTTCGCTACTGCAAGCTCGCAGTCGTTGTGAGTGTGAATACCGATAGGAATCCGCAGCGCTCGAACGACCGCAGAAGTGATCTCGGATACCTCATGGAGCATCGCACCACCATTCGTGTCGCAAAGCACAATGACATCAGCTCCGCCTTCGGCTGCGGCTTGAATAGCGGCCATTGCCTGGCATGAATCGTCCTTGTAACCATCAAAGAAATGCTCTGCGTCGAACATGACCTCTTTTCCCTTCGACTTCAGATACGCAACCGATTCCCGAATCATCCGCCGGTTTTCTTCGGTCGTTACGCCCAGGATCTGCTCTGCATGCAATCTCCAGCTTTTGCCGACGATCGTTACCGTCGGAGTTTCGGCGGCCAGAAGAAGCGCGATTTGAGGGTCCGCGGCCGGCTCGGCGTTCGCCCGGCAGGTGCTGCCAAAGGCGCAAATCTTCGCGTGGCGCCACTTTCTCTTCTTGGCCGCGTCGAAGAAAGCGATGTCTTTTGGGTTGGATCCCGGCCATCCACCTTCGATGTAGTGAATCCCAAACGCATCCAGCTTTTCAGCGATACGAATC
>JBAVHY010000321.1:0-15770 GCA_049686315.1 Candidatus Acidiferrum sp.
AGATGGGACTTATCGAGCCGCTCTACTGGACGTGGCTGCGCCGCTGCTAGGCCGAGCGAAAGACGATCTAGACAGTGAAGATCTTCGCCTCCACCGTAAGGCGCAGCGCACAGCTTGGGCCGCAGGCCTGTTTATCGTTGTCCTCGGACTTGCCGCCGTAGTCGGCATGATGATTGCAAACCAGCGCCAGAAGATCGCCGCATCCCGGGCGCTGGCTTCCGAGGCCGCATCAGAGCGGAATGACCGTTCACTGGCGCTGCTGCTTAGCCTGGAGTCCCGTCGAATTGCCGATACGGTTGAATCCAGGCGCTCTCTGCTTACGACCCTCCAGCGCGTACCTCACGCAGATGCGTTTCTGTGGGGTCATACCGATCGGGTGACAGAAGCCGTGTTTAGTCCTGACGGGCAAACTGTTTTGTCCGCTGGATGGGACGATCGCATAATTCGGTGGAGCGTTTCTACGCATCAACCCATAGGCCAGCCTATCGTGGGCCCCAAAGGTCTTGTCAGTGTCGCCTTCAATCTGGACGGCTCACGATTCGCTTCGGCAGGAAACAAATCGATTGTAATTTGGGACACGGGTTCGGGCCAAGCTACGGGTCGACCTTTCGAATATGAAAATGAAAGTTTTGTTCATGCCGGTTTCTCGTCGAGTGGGAAGCTGCTTGCAGCGAGCACGGACGCTTATGGCGGCCACCCCTCTCGCGTGGTCCTGTGGGATGTCGCCAGTCATCAGGTGATTGAGAAACCCATCGAAGGGTCCAGATTCGCGTTCAGTCCGGATGACGCTCTCCTGGCCATTGGTCAATATAAGGACCTCCTTCTCTATGATCTTCGGTCCCATCACGTGGTCAAACGACCTCTCACCGGCCATGCAAAGAACATTTCTGCGGTCGCATTTAGTCACGATGGAACGATCATTGCCACGGGTTCCGAAGATAAGACGATTATGCTTTGGGATGTTAAAAGCCAAAGGGTGTTGGGTGCGCTGGCTGGGCATTCTAATACCGTGACCAGTCTTGTCTTTGACCCCAACGGAGAGGACTTACTTTCTGGAAGCGCGGACGGCACCATTATCCGGTGGAAGCTGGAAGATCTCAAGGCAATAGACACTCCAGTAAGGCAATTCGGCGCTTCCATTTCCTCGATCTTCTTCACTCCGGATGGTCATGTGAAATCACTGGCTCGCGAGATGGATCGGGCAATCATCCTGAACGTGAATGATGATCCACCTCTGGGCCGGCGCATCAGGGCAGCGGGTGCAGGCTCGTCCAACGTTGCCTTCAGTCCGGATGACCGCTTCCTTGCCTCAAGCGGAGATTTTGGCGATGTTCTGGAGTGGGATCTCACGCGAAGTGAACTCAGCGCTGTGCCGCTATCGGGTCATGAAAGACAGGTCAGCAGCTTGGCCTATGCTCCTGACGGCAAGGTGCTGATATCCGGAAGTATGGATGGAACGGTTATTTTTTGGGACATACACAATCACTCGCCTCTAGGCCCGCCAGCCAAAGCCCATAGGTCGCCTGTCTGGAGCCTGGCTTGTAACCCGGACGGTAAGACCGCGGTATCGGGAGGAGACGCTGAATTAGTTTTCTGGGATCTTGCAACTCACAAGCAGTCGGGGTCGCCCATCACGTCACAGAAGGACCGCATTTGGGCGCTTGCTTTCAGCCCCAGCGGGGAGTTCCTGGCGTCAGCGGGAAACGAGCGTATTGTGGCGATTTGGAAATCTGGCAACCAAACCGAACCCGTAAAGAGTGTGGGGGCGTCCGATACGGCTGGCTATAAGGAGGTAACGCCTGCAGGAGTAAGTTTCAATCCAGCAGGCACGCTCATGGCTGCGAGTTCGCCCGGCAATTCGGTAACGCTCTGGAACTTCCGAAGCGGGCGGCCAGTCCCACCGGTCCTTTACGGCCACACCCAATCGGTTTCAAGCGTGGACTTCAGAGGGGATGGAAAGGTGCTGGCGTCCGGAAGTGAGGACGGTGACATTCGACTCTGGGACGTGGAAACCCACGAGTTGCTCGGAACTCTCAGCGCAGAACAGCAAGCCCTCAAGAGTGTCGTGTTTAGCCACCAAAAAGATACCTTGGCTTCCGTCGGTGAAGACGATTCGATAATTCTATGGGATGCTGACTTCGAGGGTTGGTCCACCCGGGCTTGTCGAATTGCGAATCGAAACCTTACGGCAAAGGAATGGGACACTTACTTTCGTAACAGCGTTTACAGGAAAACGTGCCCAGATCTTTGAGTGATTCAGCTTTGTAAGGGTAGCACTCCAACAAGCTTCCTCCTTCTTTCATGGGTTCGTACCCGGCCAGAGAATCGGATACCTGTTCGGTAGTCCCAAAACGTGGTCTGGAGGCCAACTCGCCGGAGCGCATTCATTTTGGGCTTGCTCGTCAGACAAGCCGGCGCCGGTTTCAATATTCAGGGCTTCGTGACGCGCGCCAGCCTTCTCCGCGAAACACACATTGCTACCGATGAAACGGAAGAGTACGGGCGAGTTCGAAGCCATTTTGCGGTCTGCCGTTACGCTTCCAGCGTCAACAATTGTTACTCTTGCACTCTCTGTGCCAGCAAGTTGGCTCAGTACAAAAAGCTTGCCGTTAAGTGTTCCGGTCCAGCACGAGACTACTCTGAGGTTTTCTTCCTTGTGGAGTCGCATGCCGATAGCACAGGCATCGATGAGACTCTGCGAGGGAATCGGGCTAGCTGTGCCCGCGAACATCTCGGAGGTTTGAAGGTGAGGGCTTTCACGATGGCATGACACAATTAGCAGTAGCATGCAAACAATTGGCAAGCCTCTCGTCCACCACAAAACTCCTCGTTTCCGATAGCGGACCATACCTACCACATTGCGGCAAATCCGGCGTCAATCGCGAGATCCTGATCGACCTGACCGCTGAAACAATTCTCCGCATACTGCCAGATTACAGTACCGGCTGAATTACAACTTGGCACGCGGGGAGCAAAAGCTGGCGCATTCCCTGCTGTTGAGCAACCTGGCTCCGGTTCAGAGCTGAACACCAGGCTGTCGGCAAGAGATTGTTCTGAGCTGTAAGCGGAGCCATAAGGATGGTCGAAATAAGGAGCGTTACTCTGAACCGGGTTCCCGTAGAAACCCACTTTGTAGCCAGCCTGTTTCACAGTGATCGCCCAACCTTTGAACCAATCGACAGTTACGCCCCACCCTGTTTCGATGTCCGCATAGATACAAACGTTCGCTGGGACCGCGAGATTCTGGGCAGCCACCACCGCTTTCTGGGCATCCGCCGTTCCTTCAGCAAGCCCGCCTTGCACACTCGAAACTGAGTTGTGTGTGCCGTTGTAAACGACCAATACCTTACAGCCCTTGGAATGCAGAAAGGCGACTTCCCCGGAGGTCACAGAATATCGGCCCCCTATGTAGCGGCCCCAAAATGAGGGCGTGCTGCCTGCCTGCTGTGTGACATAGTCGTACAGGGGTATGCCTGCGACCTTACTGCTGGCAGGATTCGCAGAATCCACTCCCCAGAATGTAGTCATTCTTACCTCCCGTAAACTAGCCCATACCAAACAAATCTAAAACACTCTCTTGGCGCGTTCGGGATTTTGGGCAGAATCATTATCAAACTTTGGCAACTTTGACCCAATTCGAATTGCGGGCTCTGTCAGTACAACGACGGCCGGCTGGAACCGCCGAGGAGGCTGGCATTCGTGATGGCACTGGTGTGGGTACCCTCCTTACCGCCCCACGAGAAGAGCAGAAAAACCTGAGGGAAGCCTCCGGCGCGGAGCGCGAGTCCCGTCGAAAAACTGTGAAACCAGGGATTGGAACCCAAGTCGCCGCGAGTCAGGCCGACCTTGCCTTGGTCGGCAATGAAAGTAAACCCAAGAGGTCCATAAATGGAGTGGTCGAAATTTTCGCGCAGCAGCATCACGTTGGGCGCGCGATAGCGGTAGTCCTGATAACTCGCCAGAGAGGGGCTGCCATTGATATCCGTGCCGCCGAGAGTTGGCTGAAGGTAAAAGGGCACGACGTGACCATCCGGCTTGAAGGAGTCCGAAAGAAAAAAACGAAAGCCGACACTGCCTTCGCGATTGCGCGTCACGCGCGGGCAAGGGTGATCCTGCCGCTCTTTCTTGGCTTTCGTGGCATCCTCGAGCGAAGCCGGTGACCCAGACGATGAGGGCGTCTCCGCCGCGGTGCAATCGTCAGGGCCGTTGCCTGCAACCGGATAGAACGTCCGCGTGGAACTGTACAGAGGCCTCTCCTGCGCCAAGTCGATTGTGAAACGTTGGAAATTGAATTGGGAATTGCCAGGCGCGGCGAATTGTTGATATAGGACGAAGTAGTTGAATCGAAGATTCACTTGCGAAATCGTGGGGCGCAATCGTACGCCTTCGCCGAGCTGCAGGAATCCAGGTTGACTCGTTAATCCCGGCGCGGTCGCTTCGGTATAGAGCTGTTCAATCGATGGGCTCGGCTGCCCGGTGCTCGGGCGAATGTCCACAAACCTGCCGTTGAACTCCCCGTAAAGGGAGATGCGCATCGGCTCGAAGACCGGCCACCAGACGTTGCCGCCCGGAATGGTCTGACGCATTCCGTAAAACGAACGGTCCGCAACTGTCGTGGAAGGGCCCAGCCCGAAGTAATCAATTTTGTTCAGTGTGATCGTCTGCGCGTAGAGATGGAATTCTGGCCTCTCGAAAGACGGCGGCTTGGGCTTATGCTTCGGGTCGGGTCGGCCGTGTGTGGTCTTTTCTGTCCTGGGCGTGGTGAGGATCGCCGTCATGTAGACGCCAGCGCGCCACGAGCCATTGATCGAGCCAACAGCATCCGTGTTCCAACTGAGGCGCCACTTCTCGTTCGGTGTGTAGTGGGTGACAAACGCGACGCCCGCTCCAAATCCGTTTTCGGGCGCGATGCTGCCGACGGCGATGTGAACCGGATGATCGGTGAAAAGCAGTTCCGCGCAACCCTCGATGGAGGGCAGATTGAAAACTCCACAATTCTGGCGGAAGCGCTCGCCCTCACCCCGGAAGTCGGCGCCAAGTTTTGATTCATCCTGGGCCCTGGCCGTCGCGGCTGTTGCTAGTAGAACAATCAATAGAATTCTGGCTCTCACGAGACCCCCTTTATTTTCGAGACGGCTTCGCGGCCTGCGGGTGCAGAATGGCCATGACTTTCTTTGAATAGGCGCTCACTTCGCCTTCCTTTTTGATCGATCCGGGATCAACGGCTAGAAGTTCCGTGGCTTCCTTCAGATGTGATGTCACTTCGTGCACATATTTGCTGAGCGCATGGCGAAGATGGATGATCTGCGACCGCAGCAGCGTTCCCGCTGTGCGATTTTTGTCAAACGTACCGGGGTCGGGCTTCGGAATCGTTATGATTTTCGTGGTTCTGTGCATTTCTCGCACCTCTAAAAGTTGAAATATGGACAGTCGTTATCCGGCTGCATGGTGTCGCCTAGGAGGTCCAGAAACGTGTCCGCAGCTTTCTCCCGCGGCGAAGCGTCCAGGAATTTCTGTCGGTCTTGCGGGTTAGCGATTGCCGCAGGGTCGAAGTCCTTCAGGATAAATTTCATCACCGTTGCGGGAATGGAAGCATGTTCGAATGTGCGCCCGCCCGCCGTCGGCCCGGGAATCACCGTTCCTTTTTTTACCCAAGGTGAAACCAGAATCGCTGGCACGCGCACGCCGAGCCGGTCGAAGTTGAATGGTTCAGCGGTGAGTGTATATTCAGTAGTGGCGTGGAAGGGCGTGTCCGGCACGCAGCTTGGCGGAGGAACATGGTCGTAGATCCCGCCGTGTTCGTCGTAGACGATGAGCAACGTGGTGCTTTTCCACAGTTCCGGATTGTCGAATATGGCGTTGTAAACATACGATATGAAAATCTCGCCCTGCTGGATGTTGTGATCGGGATGCTGGTCGGAGGCGATCTCCGCTCCCCCAGCTCCGTCGTGGTCGTTGTAATTTGGCTCAACGAAACTGTACTCGGGAAGATTGCCGGACTTGCAGTCCTCGAGGAATTGGTCGAATGTTCCGAAAATTTTGGATTGGTTCTTCAGCAGGTTGACGATTTCCATCGTTGAACTTGGCCCATCGTAGTAATAAATCTTTGCGGAGCGATTGGCCAGCAGCACGCGCTCGTAAATGCTCAGGTAAGTACCCTTCCACTCGAAGATGTTCATGTCAACCTGGCCGAACGAAGTGCCGTAGTGCGCGAATGCACGATTGCAAATGGTCGGGCCCGGTATCGAAGAAAACCAGCCATTGAAGACCGCGAACTGTTGCGCCAACCCGGTAAGCACGGGCAACTTTTCCGGCGGGAAATAGTACATGATCTTGTGCGACTGCCCGATGTTCTTCTGCTGCTGGTAGTAGTTGTTGATGAAGCCCTGCATGTTGGCGACGCGGTTTGGACTTTGCTGCCCATTGAACAACTGAAAGTCAACGGCGGCAAAAGCATGATCGGGATCAGGATCGAGTTGCCCCTGAAATTGCGCCAGCGGCTGAACCTTGACCGGCTCGTTGGCCGTGTCTGGATTACTCTCATTGCCCGTGAGCCCCTCAATTCGCGGGTCCTTCGCCTTCAGCGCACCCAGCATATGATCAAAAGAGCGGTTCTCCATCATAAGAACCACAAGATGTCTCAAGTTATCGAGCCCCTTCGACATATCGCCTCCAATCCGATTTACTTGCTTTTGGGTGCAGTTGCTGATTTCGAGGCACCTGGTGCCGCTTGATCATTCCAAGCCAGAATTGTCCGCGCATTATGGCAGGTTTGCAGAACAGATATCCAGATAAAATTCGGGTGTTGTGGCGTTGTATCTACCCTCATTTCGAACGACTAACCCATGTGAATCTGTTGTATGTGATGGCCGGGTTGAGGCGTGCTAAAAAGCTGAAAGAAACGCGAGGGCAAAGCGATAATATGGAAGATAAAATAAGGGTTGCGCTTATGCGCGTCGCGCCATAGTAATGTCGTCATCCGTTTGCGGGTAATAATCATGCCTCACAGTCATTTTACATTGTGGGAAACGTCCGTCATTTCCCATAAGGTCCGTGGTATGGTGTAAATGAAATCGCTCGTTTGGCGGGAAAGCCTAATGAAGTTGTTCTGCCGGACGGTTAACCACATGCTGGCAGAGCCTAACAAGCTGCACGTCGCCGCCTTTGTTTTGATTCCGGCCGTGTTTTTGTTGACCCAGAACTCGAATTATCCTCAAGTGCAAGGAGTCGCTCGCCGCCGGCCACATTTCACAGACATTGCTTCTAAGTCGAAATTCGAGTACATCACGAACAACGATTTCACTGGCCGGAAGTACTTTCCGCAGGTGATGTGCGGTGGCGTTGCGATATTCGATTACGACAACGATGGAAACATGGACATTTTCTTCACCAATGGGGCCAAGATACCGGAGATGAAGAAGGTGAACCCGTCCTACTACAACCGGCTCCTGCGGAACAAGGGGGATGGCACGTTCGATGATGTCACTGTGAAGGCTGGGCTTACCGGAGCGGATTTGGGGTTCAGCTTCGGAGTAGCGGCGGGCGATTATGACAACGACGGGAACGAAGACTTGTTCATCGCCAACGCCGGCCCTAACACTCTTTATCACAACAATGGCGACGGCACATTTAGCGATGTGACCGTGAATTCCGGCCTGGACAAACCAGTCAACCTAATCAGTGTCGGGGCGGCTTGGTTCGATTACGACAACGACGGCCTGCTGGACCTGGTGGTCACGAACTACACCTACTGGACTCCGCAAACCGATATTGACTGCAAGATCGGCACTCAACCGGTCTACTGCGACCCGAGGCGGTATCCGAGCGTCGCCAACCGCCTTTACCACAATCTCGGTCATGGCAAATTCCAGGACGTAACCGACACGTCTGGGTTTAAGGATGCTCTTGGCAAGGGCATGGGCATTTCGATTGCCGACTTCAATCAGGACGGCTTACTCGATGTGTTTGTCTCCAACGATACGGATCCGAACTTCCTGTTCATCAACAAAGGCAACGGAAAATTCGAGGAGCAAGCTCTCTCCTTAGGCGTCGCCTATGACGACAATGGCAAGGCGTCGTCGTCGATGGGCTCCGATGCCAACGACTACGATAACGACGGCAGCATTGATCTTTTCTACACCGACCTGAAGAGCGAAATCTGGGCCCTGTTCCGCAACACCGGAGACTCATTCCGGTACGTGTCGGGGGGGTCGCAGATTCGCAGGCTCAGTGCGAATTACTCGGGGTGGAGCACAGGATTCATCGATTACAACAACGATGGCTGGAAGGACATCTACTCGGCCAACGGCCACGTGGATTATTTAGGAGATAACACCAGGCAGCACGACACGATGTTCGAGAATATCGACGGCCGGACATTCGAAGACGTTTCCGGGCAAATGGGGAAGGGCTTTCTGCACACGGGATTTCAGCGAGGTTCGGCGGTCGGCGATCTGAACAACGATGGTTTCCCGGATATTGTGGTCGCCTCGCTCAGTGAGCCGCCGCGCATTCTGCTCAATTCTGCAGACAATGGAAACCATTGGCTGTGGCTGAGTCTGATCGGCACTTACAGTTGCCGTGATGCTATCGGCGCGACCGCGAAGCTGACCACGCAATCGGGACGGATTCTTTATAACCGTGTGTCCGTCAGTGTGGGCCTAATGAGTTCCGGCGACAAGCGCGTGCACTTCGGACTTGGAAATGAGAGCAGGATTGCTTCGATCGAGATTCAATGGCCGCGTGGTACGAAGCAGAGGATTGAGAACGTAAATGCGGATCAGTTTCTGACCATCAAAGAACCGCCGCCCGTCTCGGCGCCGCAGTCTCGGACTCCATGATCTGGACACGGCGAAACTTCCTGGCCCTTTTGGCTCTCGCACTTCCGCGATTGGGGAGCTTGCCTTCCGGAGCAACGAAAAACAGCTTTGGGAGAGCGCGCGGGAAATCGAGCGGGCCCGACCCAGGCGCGCCTTTGATTGAATTTGAGGACGTGCTGTCGCGATCCGGGATTGACTTCAGGCTGCTGAACAGCCTGAGCCCTCGGCGCTACTCCATCGAGACCATGATTGGTGGAGTCGCGGCCTTCGATTACGACAATGACGGCTGGCTTGACCTGTACTTTCTCAATGGGGCGCCGATTCCCAGCCTGGAGAAAACAAAGCCCCAGTATTACAACCGTCTCTATCGCAACAACCACGACGGCACTTTTACCGACGTCACCATGAGGGCGGGAGTCGCGGGACGGGGCTACTGTATGGGTGTTGCCGCGGGTGACTACGATAACGACGGCTTTGTTGATCTGTATGTCTGCGGGGTGAACTACAACCAGTTGCTGCATAACAATGGCGACGGCACTTTTACCGACGTGACGGCCAAAGCTGGAGTCAGCGGTATTCACCGCAAACTGGGAAAGACCTGGGCCGTGACCGCCGGCTGGCTGGATTACAACAATGATGGCCTGCTGGACCTGTTCGTCACTAATTATCTGGCCTACGATATTCGGACTGCCCCACCATGTGTCCTTCAGGGTTATCCGGCGTACTGCTCTCCAATGGGTTTTCACGGACTGCCCAATATGCTTTACCGCAATAATGGCGATGGCACCTTCACTGACGTGACGGAGGAATCCGGAATCGGCAAGCACGTGGGTAAGGGAATGGGAGCCGCTTTTGCCGATTACGACAACGACGGTTTCATGGACATCTTCGTATCCAACGACAGCTATCGGAATTTTCTGTTTCATAACAACGGTGACGGCACTTTTTCCGAAGTGGGTTTGAGGGCCGGAGTCGCGTACAACGACCGCGGAGGAACGGTCGCCGGGATGGGGGCCGATTTTCGGGATCTGGATGACGATGGCCGGCCCGACATCTTCCATACGGCGATGGTCGCGGACACCTTTGTGTTGTACAGGAACACGGGCGACTCTTTTGACGACGTAACCGCCGCCTCTGGGCTAGCCGCGCTGACCAGAGGCCTGACAGGTTGGGGGCTTGGCGCCTACGACTTCGACAATGACGGCCGGAAGGATTTGTTCACCGCAAACGCCGCCATCCTCGACAATTCCATGGAAATCGAACATCGGCCTGCGTTCTTGCCCAACTCGCTGTTCCGCAACATCGGCGGGTTGAAGTTTGTTGACGTTAGCCGCGAAGCGGGCGCCGGCTTTCTTGCGCCGTTGGGACATCGCGGGGCGGCTTTCGGTGACTTCGACAACGACGGCAGAATCGACGTAGCGGTCACGGTGCTGAATAGCCCGCCCCAACTGTTGATGAATCGTTCGAAGAACGCCCACCATTGGCTGATCATCAAACTGGTGGGCACCAGAGATAACCGCAACGGCCTGGGCGCAAAGATCCGTGTCTCGACCGCAAAGGGCGTGCAGTACAACCATGCCACCACCGCCGTGGGATACAATTCTTCCAGCGACAGCCGCGTCCATTTCGGTCTGGGCGAGGCTGCCGTCGCGGACAGGATCGAGATTGTCTGGCCGTCTGGGCATAAGCAGGTTTTGCTCCATGTGCAGGCCGACCAGATTCTGACCATTGTGCAAGACGGGGATCGAGTTGACAGGAAGCAGCGCAAATGGCCGAAATAAAAGTACACGGCGGTTGAGAGCCGGCGCAGGGAACGAGAGTTTTCTCTGTGTCTTGGCGCTGCTTCTGAACGTCGCCGCGCCAAGCCGTGCACAGGCGCCATCGGCAGCCGAACTCAATCGCGAGGCGGTCGAGGCAACCCGGCGCGGCGACCTGCCGCAAGCAATCACCCTGTACGAACAGCTGGTCAGGCTAGATCCGGAATCGGTGGAGGCGCGCACAAACCTGGGAGTCGCGCTGGCGCATGCCGGGCGCTACGACGAAGCCGTTGCCCAGTATCAGGAAGCGCTAAAGGCGGCTCCGGACAATCCGATCGTGCGTCTCAATCTCGCGCTCGCCTGGTATAAGCAAAGTCACTTCCAACAGGCGGTCGAAGAACTAGGCAAGCTTCATCAGCAGCGGCCCGGCAATACGCAAGTGCTGCACCTGCTAGCGGATTGTTATCTGCGCTTGGGGAGATACCGCGACGCCGTGACGCTGCTCGAACCGGTTTATCAGGCGAATCCTGACGATCACGCTGTGGACTACGCCCTCGGATTGGCATTGATCTCGGACGGACAAGCGCAGAAGGGCGCGGCCGTGATTGACCGCATTATGAAGGGCGGCAACAGTGCAGAAGCAGACCTGCTCCTCGGCGCGGCGCAACTCGCCGCAGGTGATCACCGCGCTGCCGCGGTCACGTTGGGCAGGGCGCTGGACCACAACGCCAATCTCCCGGATGGGTGGTCTCTGCTCGGTCGAGCGCTGCTCGATAATGACGATAATGAAAACGCGAAAATGGCGTTTCGCCGCGCTTTGCAGGCAGATCCTTATAACTTCGACGCGAACCTATATCTGGGAAGCACCTTGCGGCATGACGGGCAACTGAACGAGGCTGCCCCTTATCTGGAAAAGTCCCTGCGCTTGCGCCCCGATTCAGCGGAAGCCCGCTACCAGGTCGGAGCGCTCAATGCCGGTTCGGGCAAACTGGAGGAAGCCCTAAAGGATTTGGAGTTGTTGGAACGGCAGTGGCCCGATTTCGAGCAGGTACACGTTCAACTTGCCATCGTATACCAGAGGTTGAATCGTCCCCAAGACAGCCGGCGCGAGCGGGAAATCGTACGACAGCTAAACGAGAGAAAACGCCAAGCGCCGCCGTAACCTGCTATTTCGTTTCCTTGATTCTCACCAGCCGGTCGGCGGCCACGTCTTTGATGATCTGGTGGGTACCGGAAGGCCATTGAATATCAATCTGGTCAACCAACTTGGCGGCCCCCAGGCCAAAATGCAGCGGACTCGCGCTCGATGATGCGTATCCGGCGGAATGGCTGACGTGGTCCGAGAGGGTGCGGCCCGCAAAGGCGATTTTGACCTTGGCTCCGATAGCATCACGGTTGCTCTTGACGCCCTGGAGCGCCAGTTCGATCCAGTGATTTCCGCCGGGACTATCGTTCATCCAGATCTCTGCGGGCGAGCTAAGAGCCGAGACCACCAGGTCCAGCCTGCCATCGTGATTAAAGTCGCCAACGGCCGCGCCACGATGGCGTTTCGCAGCAAGAGCCGTGAACCCCGCCTCCTCCGTGAGAGCCGCATATTTGCCATTCCCGAGATTGCGAAATACCGTGTTCGGCTGATCGACGACGGTGCGGCCGGCCATGTTGAGTGACTGAACGTGGCCCCGCGACACAAAAATGTCTTTCCATCCGTCGTTATCGAAGTCCCCGATGACCGGGCTGTATCCCGCCATGGGATTGCTCAGAGTCGTCATCCCGCTCAGCGCCGTCGCATCCGCGAATCCACCTTTGCCATCGTTCTGATAGAGCGGAAAAGTCTCATTCTCCAGAGCAACCAGGATAATATCCGGCCGGCCGTCGTTGTTCAGATCGCGAAAGTCCACGCCCATCCCGGAGATTAGGTTCCCGTGTTCAGGAAGAGCAACTCCCGTCTCAAAGGCAACTTCCGCAAACCGATAGTTTCCGAGGTTGCGGAAGAGGAAGTTGAAGAGCTTGTCGTTGGTGACCATGATGTCGGGCAGCCCGTCACCGTCATAGTCGGCCACGCCCACTGCCATCCCCTTGCCGAGATGTGAGCGGATCCCGGAAGATGCGGAGATGTCTTCGAAGGTTCCGTCGCCCTTGTTCCGGAACAGTTGATTGGGCAGCTCTTTGTAGAATTTCGGGTGGCAGTATTCTCGCTTGTCACCAAACCTGCAGTCAGGTTCGCTAGTTCTGTCCCACTTCAGGTAATTAACCACAAAGAGATCGAGAAGCCCGTCGTTATTCACATCTAGCCAGGCCGCTCCCACCGACCAGAGAGGGCCGTACTCCCGGTCGGGCTTGGCCAGGCCAGCTTTTTCCGTTACGTCGGCAAAGGTGCCGTCGCCGTTATTGTGATACAGCGTGTTGCGATAAACACCAGCGACAAAGATGTCTTCGAAGCCGTCGTTGTCGTAGTCTCCTACGGCAACGCCGACGTCAAACCCCGTGCCCTTCAGCCCCGCCTTCTCTGTGACATCGGTGAAGGTGCCATCGCCATTGTTGTGAAAGAGGCGATTCCAATACTTGGGCGAGTCTTTCATGAGCGTGGAAATGTCCGCTCCGTTGGTAAAGAAGATGTCCGGGTATCCGTCATTGTCATAGTCGAACACCGCGACGCCGCCCGCCATCGTCTCCGGCGAATGACGCTGCGGTGTTTCGCAACTGTCGAGGGAGAAGGGGATCGGGCGTGGCGAGAAGTGAATCGGAGTTTGTGGTCGCTCACTGGTTCGAGCCGCCTGCCGTAAGAAAGGGGCGAATGAGAGGCATAGGAGCATGCCGATCAGAGATGGCGCAGTCGAACTTCTAGTCATTCGTGCTCCTCGAAATTCGTGGACCCGCCGACGCCGGCTTAGTGCGCATAACTCACTCTGAGGCGTCTGGCTCGCGGAGCTTCTCGATCTCGGCTCTGATGCCGTCGGCGTCGGCGTGGCGCCCCGCAGCGCGGTATGCGCGAAGGAGCGCCCAAAGGACTTTTGCTCTTTGCGGAGCCAGTTCCCTTGCTGTTTGCAGTTCACGAATAGCCCCGTCGTTATCTCCCGTCTTGGTAAGCTCCTCTCCGAGCAGCAGGTGGCCGGAGGCGTTGTTAGGTTCCAGCTTGAGGACCGCGTCAATGTAAGGCCGCGCCTTTTCCGGTTGCGACTGGGCCAGATAGTACTCCGCCAGTCGCAATCGCGACGGGACGTGAGAGGGGGATAGGGCAAGTTCCTTTTGTATCTCCTGAATGCCATCGACAGGCCGGTCACTCAGCAACAGCAGGCCATACTGGTAGTGCACGCCGGGTTCCTGGGGGAATTCCTCCGCCATTTTGCGGAATACCGGCTCTGCATCAGCCAACCGCTGGTCGAAGCGCGCGAAAGTGCCGACGCCAGCCATTCGCACCAGCGCGCGCCGCTGCGGGGGCACCTCTTCCGGCAGCAGTGGGTAACCGAGTGCCGCGAGACCTGCAGCTTCTTCCAGCGAGTCTTGCGGCGCACCCGCTTCGCGTAGCTTGTACAGGACCAAAAGGCTGTCGTGATACTGTTCGAAGCGCGCGAGCAAGACCGCCTGATGGTAAGCGGCGGCGTTCGTCAGTTCCGTGCGATTCTGCATGTCCAGTGACAGGCCGCGCTGCAAATGCTGCAACGCCCGCCCCCATTCGTGTGTCTTGTATTCGCTCAAACCGAGAAGCGCCCAACCCGGTCCGTGTTTGGGATTCTGCACGAGGAAATGACGCAATAAGTCTCGAGCTTCGCTGAAGTGTTCTTTTTCGTAGAACAATGAGCTCAGATCCCACAGGCCTTCGTCCCAATCCGGCTTCAGCTTCAGCGCCTGCCGAAATAGCGTAACTGCATCGTCATCTCGATTCTCGTTGAGCGCCTGCTGCGCCGCTTGCGAGACCTGATCGATAGACGGAGCTTGGATCTTGGGAGACTGGTCTTGCAGAGTAGCAGGAGCGTTGAAGACGAGAATAAGCAAGCTCAGAACGGAAATCATTTGCGCCGCCCGGTGTTCTGCGGCGCCGCTTGCTGATTTTCACTTCTGTTCGGGAGGGCTAAGACCTCTTCCTTGTTCTTCAGCTTCTCAAAGGCAGCATTCTCGCGATCGGCATCCGCCATGCGTCCGAGCTTCTGATAGGCGCGAGCTAAATCGAAGTGAACCCGGAAGTTGTTCGGAGCCATTTGGCGGGCAAGCTCGAGTTCCCGCGCACATTGTGCCCACTTCTCGTTTGCGAACAACAGGCGCCCCAAGGCGTAGTGCGCTAAAGGACTCTTAGGCTGCAAGGCCACCGCGCGTGTTGCAAGAGGCCGCGCTTCGTCCAGCCGGGAATCTTCGACGCATATGAGCGCGAGCTGAATCATGGCATCGACGTTGTCGGGCGATACCTTCAGCTCTTGCCCATACTCATCGGAAGCTTCATCGTCTCTCTTCTCAAACTCGTAGACATAGCCTCGAAGAAAGTGAACGTTCCGCTCCTGACCGTAGAGGCGCGCCAACTGGTCCAAATACTCGTGTACTCTATCGAGCTTTAATGCCGAAAGGTAAGCCGACGCCGCGCCGGCGAGCCAGACCATTTCGCGCTTCTCCGGAGGGTAATCTTCGGGGACAAAGGGCATGCGCAGCCACGCCAGCCCCATGGCCTCTTCCAACTGCGAATCCGGACCGTGTCGTTGAACTTTTTTCCCTAACAGATAGAGCGCTTCAAAGAAATGGCCGCTCCTGGTGAGCAGCAGTGCCCAGTGGAAAGAAGCCACGTCGATGAGTTGGCTGTTTCCGGGAGAGCCCAGAGTCACCCAAGTACGGAGATGCTTGCTGGCGGCGTCGTAGTCACGCATCTCATACTCGCAAAGACCTAGAAAAGCGTAGGCCGGCGCTGCGTCTTTCGGGGCGGTCGAGATGAAATGGGCAAACGCGTCGCGGGCCTCGGGAAAGCGATCTTCTTCGTAGAAGATGCTTCCCAACCACCACCATCCCTCACTCCAGGAGGGGCGGAGCTTCACGGCTTGGCGGTAAAGCTGGATGGCGTCCGGGAGGCGATCGCTGGTACGTGCTACGTCTGCCTGATGAAGGATTTGCGTGAACGTCGTGGAGGGAACTGGCCTCTTCTGTACTTGTGCGGCGTGGAAAAACAACACGGGCAAGAGAGCCAAAATCATATTGTTAAATTATAAGACGGGGT
>JBAVHY010000322.1:0-18378 GCA_049686315.1 Candidatus Acidiferrum sp.
ACGGGCCGGCGAATCCCGACACGCTCGCGGAGGCCGGTTATATTTCATCATTTCAACCTGCCGGCCCACGGTGGTGCCCTCTACGTGTATTACATTTTTATGACAGCACGTGATTCTCGACGCATGCGCAATTGGCGCGGTTCACGTAAGTAATTGGAACGAGAGAGAAACTTTGGCAAAGCTAAAATCTCGCCACGCCCGACCATCTGTCAAAAAAGCAGGTGATCGGGGTGAAGCCACGAATGAAGAATGATTTCTGTTACTCGTTTGGATTGAACGGGATTCAAGGAGTAAGTGGTGGGCAGTGCAGGGCTCGAACCTGCGACCTCCTGCTTGTAAGGCAGGCGCTCTAACCAACTGAGCTAACCGCCCACGCAGAACCAATTCTCATTCTAAAGCACTTCCCAACCCTTGTGCTACTCCAAACCCCGTTTTCGACCCTGACCGCACCAAGCCGTCCCTGGACCATACCCGTACCTGATTCCCCGGATGCGAAAGTCTGCGGATGCGTGTGGCTTACGGAGCAAGTGCTCGAGCGAGCGCCACCAAATCGCCGTTGCTCCAGTCGTCCCGCGGCCCCGCCGCCGCGCGAGCGAACATCCACAATCGGACGCGTTCGTGATTGACGCCAAGCAGGTCCGCAAAGCTTCGAATCATCCCATCCGGGTCCGATCGCAGTCTCGCGGAACAATTGAACAGGTGCTGCGTCGCGTCGTAGGCGGGATCTCCGACGAAGGGCTTTGGGTCGATGACAAGCCAAGGCTGGCGTTCCGCCCGGAGCACGTTGCCTGCGTGCAAGTCGGTAGCCAACACGAACTCCGTGGGTCCGGTGCGTGGCAACTCCGTAAAGAGGCGCAAACCTTCGCGGACTAGCCCCGTATCGGTCCACTGTCCGATGTGTGCCAGCGTTTCGTCACTCCAATACTCTGCCAAAGCAGACAAAGGGCGGAAGGGATGCTGTGCTTGTGGCGCGCGCCACAGGCGACGCAGCAAACCCGCAATCACCACGTCCTGCTGCCATTCCGGCAGCGCGCGCAGTACCGTCCCCGGTTCGCAACGCTCTAACAGCATCGCACCCAGATCATCATCGGCCATGAGTACCCGCACCGTCGGGTCTCCGTCCCAGAACCGCAGCCCGTGAATTTCGTGCTCTCCCTCCATGTGCGGCATGCCGATCTTCAGTACCGCGGGTGTTCCGTCTGCGCGTACGACTGGTGCCACGTACGAACAACTCACCTCGTCGTCATCGAACGGGCCATCAAGCGTGAGCGACCATCTGTGCTCCAGGTTTCGCAGCATGCCGGGCAAGCGCTCGAGCCACGCCGCACGCAGCGGGGTCTTTTGGCAGCTAGCCGCGAGCCCACACGGGATCCTCAGTGCCATGCCTTTCATTGTAGCCGCTTCCACTGTTGCGTTGACGCCATCTCGGATTGCCGGGCGAGCCTCCCGCAAATTCTGGATCGCACCTATAATGCTTGGGGTTAAAAGACGAAATGGTGAGAATAAGACACATTACGGCTATTCTACTGACCTTACTCGCGTCGCGCGGCAGAGCCCAGGAGCACCCACACCGGAGTGGGGAGAAATTAGGGACGGTGCGCTTTGCCACATCGTGCAACGAAGTGGCGCAGAAGGAATTCAACCGGGCGGTAGCGCTGCTGCATTCCTTCCAGTTCAGTCTTGCCATAGAAGGATTCAACGCGGCGCTGGCGGAGGACGCGACGTGCGGAATCGCCTATTGGGGAATCGCGCTCAGTGATTGGAGCAATCCTTTCGCAGTCGGAATGAAAGACAAGAGCCAGTTGCAGGCGGGGCGAGAGAGCGCAGAACACGGCAAGGCCGTGGGCGCAAAGACGGAGCGCGAACGAGCGTATCTTGCGGCGGTCAGCAAGTTGTACATCGACTACGAGAGCACATCGCAGCGAGCCCGCTTGCTCGCCTATCGCGACGCCATGCGGGAAGTCGCGGCGAAATATGCAGATGACGATGAGGCGCTAATCTTCTACGCGTTGGCGCTCACGGCTTCAGAAGATCCCGCGGACAAGACGTACGCCGGACGGCTCCAGGCGGGAGCGATACTCGAAAAATTGTTCGAGCAGGAGCCGACGCATCCTGGACTGGCGCATTACATTATCCATACGTACGACGTGCCCGCGCTGGCGGGGCGGGCGCTTGTGGCCGCTCGGCGTTACTCGGAAATAGCGCCGGATGCGCCGCATGCACTGCACATGCCGTCGCATACGTTCACCCGCACGGGTTTATGGCAAGAGTCCATCGACAGCAACATAGCAGCGGCAGCAGCAGCGCGGCGCGAGGGTCAGACGGCAGAAGAGTTGCACGCCAGCGACTACGAAATTTACGCCTATCTGCAGACGGGGCAGGACCAGGCGGCACGGCGGATACTGGATTCCTTGCCGGAGATCGCATCGCGCTTCGATCCCAAGGCGGTGTTGAGCGGCGCCGGCGGTCCCTCGGTTGGATATTTTGCGCTGGCGGCGATCCCGGCACGGTACGCGCTGGAACGGCAGGACTGGAAGCAAGCGGTGCAGCTCCCGCTGCGAGACACACCATTTCCTTATACGGATGCAATGACGTGGTTCGCGCGCGGGTTGGGCGCGGCGCGACTGGGCCAAATGGCGGCGGCGAACGAGTCGGCGACAGCGCTGCGGCAGATCCGAGAGCGGCTCTTGAAGGCCGGCGAAAACTACTGGGCGCGGCAGGTGGAAATCCAGGAGCTTGCGGTTGAGGCATGGGCTGCGTTAGCGGCGGGCAAAAAAGAGGAGGCGCTTCGGCAGATGAAGTTGGCAGCAGAATTGGAAGACGAGACGGAGAAAAGCGCGGTGACGCCTGGTCCGCTGGCCCCGGCGCGCGAGTTGCTGGGCGACCTGTTGCTGCAGATGAACCAACCTGCGCAAGCCTTGGAGCAATTTGAAGCGACGCTGAGGAAGGAACCGGGACGCTTTCGTGCACTGTATGGAGCGGCGCACGCGGCGCAGCTCAGCGGAAATGACGATTCGAGTCAGGTGTATTTTCGCAAGCTGCTGAAGGTTTGTGCTCACGCCGACGAGCCTGGGAGGCCCGAGATCCTAGAGGCAGAGCAGGCGATCTTCCAGAATTAGTCTGGCGCTTTCTTGTGTGTCAGGGCCTATTCCGCCGTGTACGTGATCTCCATCCGATGTATGAGGAAGCAGGATAGAACAAGAATCGCGATGGTCAGACAGAGCAAGCCGAGGACGGCAATAATCGGAGATACGGGTTCGGCTACGATCGTGAAAATGGCCAAGGGGCCTTCAATGGGCAGGCTAACGGGGCAGAGATGCTTCAGGTAGAAGGTGACGCTGAGCCTCTGAGCCCAGGCAGGAAAGATCGGGGCGATCGCTTCCCATCCCATGATCACAACTCCGGGAATGATCGGATTCTTGAAGAGAAGGCTCAGAGCGAGGAACACCGCGCCATAACCGAGACAGGCGAGAGCCGTCACCAGGAGATAGGACCCCAACTGGCCGAGGCCCGGCCCATCCAAAATATACGATTTGCCGGCGGCGCCAAAACGGCTATACGTGAGGAAGACGCAAGCAAGGGCCGCCGTTTCGAATAGTGCAATTGCAACCACCGCGCCAGCAAGAAACTTTCCGATCACCAAGACTTCTCTTCTTACCGGGACGAGAAATTGGTAGTGGAGAGTGCGCTCGACCATTTCGCCGCGGAATAACCACGTAAAGATCGCCATGCAAGCGAAGAAGATCCCCAGCCGGAAATAGTAGAGCTGGACAATTCCTGCGAGCACTTGTGTATCGTTCTCGATTTGGGCGGCGCCCGCGGTCCCGTTTCTGTCGAGGATGACGTGTGCCAGGATGATGAGCACCGGAACGAAAGCAAGCAGGTAGATCCCAATTCTGCGGCGCGTAAACAGGTTCCGGCGAACCTCATTGCGCACAAGGATGAGAGTCTGGCTTCCAAAGAGCCCCCAAGGCTGCTCTCTCAACCACTTTTGGGCCCGCGCCACTAAATCTTGAGCGCTCATGCCGGTCCGCCATCTGATCCGATCAGGTACTGGTAGATCGAGTTGACGTCATCGTCGGCCGGAGCAACGGCATCGACTTCGACAAGACCCCCGGAAACAATCTTGTTCAGCAAGAGGTAGAACTGCTCCGCATCGCGCGTGCGCACCAGCACGCTGTGTCCTTCATTTACAATTTTGGCTTCGACAACGTGATCAAGTTCGAACGCCGCCGCGGCCAATCGCGCCGCATTCGAGCAACGCACTAGAATCTGCATGGGATGATCGCGGACTTCCTTGCGAACCTCGTGGATCTGACCCTCGGCAACAACGTAGCCACTGCTCATCAATACGACGCGGTCGGAGATGCGATCGACTTCCTCCAAAATATGGCTGGAGATGATGACGTGCATTCCCTGTTTGGCAATCGTCTCGAAGAGCGCGATTGATTCAGCGCGCGCCATGGGATCAAGGCCGTTGAGCGGTTCGTCCAGAACCAGCACGGACGGGTGGTGCGCAATGGCCTGGGCCAGCCGAATGCGCTGCCGCATCCCTTTGCTGTAGCCCGCCACTTTGCGCCGCGCCACTTGCGCCATGCCGGCGCGCTCCAGCGCTTCGTTCGTGAGCTTCGCGGCCTGGTCGCGTCCAAAACCATGAAGACGCAGCGGCCAATAGATGAAGTCGTAGCCATTCGTGCCAGGAGGGAAGGAGTCAAACTGCGTGCAGTATCCGACTTGCCGGAAGAACTCGATGGGTCGTTGCGGGGTAATGCCGAGAACGGAAATTGCGCCTTGTGAAGGCTTGATTAGGCCAGTCAGCAGGTTCATCAGCGTGGTTTTGCCTGAACCGTTGGGGCCCACAAGACTTGTAATCCCCGGCTCCAGAGAGAAGCTCACTTTGTTCACGCCGAGAACCTCTCCGTAAAATTTGGAGACATTCTCGAAAACGATGTGGCGAACATCCGCGGTCATCCGCGCACCACCTCACGAGCACGTAAGCGCGCATTGAGAATGACAAGCGAAAGCAAGCAGACAAAAATCAGTACGCCCCAGGCGGCGGGAACGGGAATTTCATTCCAACCAAGCGAGCCTAGGAACCCGGATCGCTCACCAAATCCCTTCGCCAAGATAAGCCGGAACATGTAGGAGAAGTTCAGTAGCCGGCCCCAATATGTGCCCATGATTGAGTTGAACAACTCGCCGAAGCCAGCGGGGACAAAAAACGCGATGAAGACTACTCCGGTAGCCACAATTCGCAGCTTTACCCAGGCCGACACCGCTAGTGAAATGAGGGAAAGCATCAGGATCCATATCGCGGAGCACAACACGATCGGAACGATCATCCACAAATGAGACCAAATCCAGCCGCCCTTCGCCAATCCAGCCTGTAGGCTGAATAAAAGCAAGCAGGGAACCCACGTGACAGCTGAAAGCAGCAAGCCCAGCACGGCGAGTTTTCCTAGGACATAGTCCGCCCTGCTAAACGGCCGGCTCAGGAAAAGCGGAAGGGCGCCGTTGGTTAGATCTCCCGCTATCAAGACGGGGCCAACCCAGCAGTTTAACAAAAAGGCAATCTGCGTCTGCACAATCACAATGACCATGAAGTATTGGGTTTCCACCGAGAACACGGAAGCAGTGCGCATTTGCAAAAGCAATTGGACCGTTTTGTTGTTAGCCATGAATATGTAGCCGGCAAAAAACAAGCATGGAACGAAGCTGAGAATTAGGAGTAGAACGAAGAAGCGGGATTTGAATAGTTCGGCAAAAGCATAACGCGTTAGCACAAAAAACCGTGACCATTCCGGCGTCAGAGATCCACTGTACGGATTGTATCTGCGCTTATATACGGCCATCTACCGCTCCCGTTTGCTCCATCGCGTTTAGGAAGATGTCTTCTAGTGAATCGCGCCGGTGGTTCATCCGGCGAATCTGCACGCCCCTGTCCGCCGCCACTTTGAAAACTTCCCTGATTTCGACACCATCCGGCATAACCACCTTGATGCGGCCGTTGGTGAAAACCGCGCACTCGCAACCAAGGCCCTCGAGCGCGGACGTAAACGTCGCCTCCGCACCCATGGTTTCCAACTCCAGAAACTTGCGATTGGCGCGCCGCTCCTCGACCAGGTTGCAGATCGAGGCGATCTGCCCGTTCCGCAGTATCAGCACTTCATCGCAGGTTTCTTCCACGTCCCGGAGAAGATGTGAGGAAAGCAGCAGGCAGATATCGCTAGCCTCGCGGATTTCGCGAATGAGCTCGATCAAGCGCTTGCGGGCAGGCGGGTCCATGCCATTCGTTGGTTCGTCCAGAATTAGCAATTTAGGCCCATGCGCGATCGCCTGGGCCAACTTGGTCAACTGTTTCATACCGAGAGAATAGGTTCCCACTGGGCGATAACGCGCTTCGCCTAGTCCCACATAAACGAAAGCCTCGTGCGCGCGCTCCATGGCTTGATCGGGGGGAAGGCCGGAAAGCTCCGCCATGTAGCGGACAAAGCGGACCCCGGACATTTTCGAAATAAATGCGTCGTTCTCGGGCATGTATCCGACAAGAGATCGAAGCGCCCTGCCGTCGGCGTGAGAGTCCAGTCCGAGCACGCGAGCGCTCCCTTTGGACGGTGAATGAAATCCCAACAGGGTGTTGATGAGGGTCGATTTGCCGGCGCCGTTGGGTCCGAGCAGCCCGATAGCGCGACTCTTCAGAACGCCCGTCAGATTATGAAGGATCGTGCGGCCGCCGAGTTGTACCTCGAGCTCCTGGAGCTCGATCGTTGGGTTCATCATCTACAATTGTTCATCTACAATTGTTACGGATTGGCTTGGCGCGAAGTTCCATGGTCCGGCAAGCCCAGCAAGTGGATCAATGTTGGAAGGCCTGGATTCAAATCCAACAGCTTGCCGCTGCTTGCCACCTCGATGCGATCACTTTCCCCATAAGCACAGAATACGCTCGGCTTGGCATCGGCTGCCAACTGCTGAAGCATCGCCAACTGCCCGGAAGTAAGCTGGGAAGCCAGCGGCTTCAAAATCGGGCTGAGATTCTGATACATCATCGCGGAAAAATTCGCCTCGTTGTCGTTGGGAAGCAGCGTGCGAAAAGCGGCCGAACGAGCCAGCGATGTGCCGTTTGCGCGGGTTTGCAGCGCCGCGACGAGCAGCGCGCGGGACGGCGCGATGATCATATATCCGTCCGCGAAGGTATAGTCATACTCTGTCAAAGCCCCCACACCTTGTGACTGGATGATGTAAAACGTTCGTCCATTAACCTGCGCTTGATTGAGCGTTATGCCGGGCTGGTTCGACTTTTGCGCTTCCCGATTAAAGCTCTGCACTAACTTGTCCATGGCCACCTGGAGGGCTCCGGAATCGTTGACCTCGACAACTGCTTTCCACGATGGTGTGGGAAGAACTGGACCATCGAGAGCCAGAGTCATTTCACCGCCCAGGGCCCTTGCCAAGTCGTCGCGAAGGTTCAGGCCCAGTTCTGAATTTGTCTGCGCCAGCCTTTGCTCGAAGTTGGAGTCGGAAGCGCCGAAGGTGCTGAAAATGTCATCCAGCATGAGCGCCGGTTGTTTCGCAACGAAAGAAACCGCCGCGCCTGCGTTCGAGGAAATGTAATCCAGCGAGCCCATGGGCGCTGGAGCGGCCAGCCAGGAGGCGATGCCCCGCCTTTCGCCATTAAATTCCAAGGTAATCCGGTTGTTTCCCTGGCTGGAAGACTCGCCGCGCGTCGCGATCAAATACTTTATGTCATTGAAACCGCTGTTCCGAAGCGCCTTCGAATCTCCTGCCCCAGTATGGGCACTGCTTAGAATCTGGCCGATGTTCGCGGCAACCAGGGTCTCCGCGCCGCGGCTGTACACATTAGCGATTCGCTGGCCAAAATCTGTCCCGGCAAAGAGAGTTGTTCCGGTGTCGAGTTGAGCGCTCATCAGCCGAACGGAAGCAGCGTCGCCACCGGCGATAAGCGTGTCCGGTCTGACAAGCATTATCATTCCACGCTCATCGCTGGCGAGTGAGGACAGCGACTGGAGGTCCACGACGCGCAAATTGGATTTGCCTTGCCCGTTCTTCAAGGTATCCGCAAGGTGATTCTGCAAATAATCCTTCAACCCGGCCTGCCGCAATTGGGCCAGAAGGATGGGGCCGTGCTCGTGGGAGACAGAGCTTGCTCTGGCCGTAATCACCACTTCGTCGCCCAAGTACTGGCTTATGACTTGAATTTGGTCAATCAACTCCTGGGGAGTGGGATGTTGATTCGAGCTGCCGCTTTTGTTCCACCAGTCTTGCAGAACCTGGCTCTGCGAGAGCTGTTGTTGGAAGATTTCGTTTGCTTGTCGAAGCGCGTCTCCAAGATTGGGGATGCCAATGTACAGGACAGTATCTGCTGCCAGCAGGGGAAGGATTTTGCTTTCATACCGCGGACCGGGCGTTTGGATTTCCTCCAGTTTCGTGCGCAGCTTTGAGAATTCCGCAAGCAACGCCAGTTCATGATCCAGGTCGCTGCTCCATGCAATCTCTTGGTGGACGGGAACAAGGCCGACGCTCTGCGTTGTGGCCACCTGATCGCCCGAGTGAAGGATAGATTCCAGCCCGGCGTGTTTAACGTGGACTTCTCCCTCAATCACGGTCACGCGCGAGCCTTTGGTGCCGGAATTCACGGAAAAGACCGTTCCAGTTACGGCTACCGTGCAATCCGGGGCGCTGACGTACAGGTGCCCGGTGTGACGCTTCGCGGCTTGCACAATGATTCTGCCCTGGTCGAGATGGATGGTTGTATCGCGGCGGCTGGCGCTTACCGCTAGTTCTGCCCGCTGGTTCATTTCCACTTCGGAGCCATCAAACAGCCGCACCTTGGCATGGGAATTCGCAGCCGTGCGAATAATTTCACCCTCGCCGACTTCGTCACCCAGTTTCAATGCGCGCTCGCCTGAGGGGCCAATGCGATACGCTTGCCCTTTGATGGAATCAATCCGCGCGCGGCTGCCGGGAGGGCCTGCGAAGTACCAATTGCGTCCAGTCCAACCCAAGGCAACTAGCAAAGCGACCGTGACTGCCGCCAGTGACAGCTTGATAAAGCTCCACTGGAAACCACGCACCTCCCGGTCCATCCGCCAACTGACACTCGCCGCGTCATCCGTCCCGCGGCCGTGCGCATAAGAACGGCAGGGGACACATTCCCGCAAGTGATCTTCTACGATTAGTGCGCGAGCCGCGGGAAGCTCTTGCCGATGATAAGCCGGCAGCTGGGAACGAATATCGGCGCAGCCACGGATAGGCTGCAAAGCGCTGGTTGCGGATTCCTCACCTTCGCCAGCCTGCAAACGCTGCCACACGCGCTCGGCTGACGCGGATAGCTTTTTGGCGTCGGGCTCTTCGCCGCGAAGTTCGGAAATCGCCTGATCAAGGTGCGAGTCTTGCTTCGATCGAAACAATTTCATGAGGTACCTCTCCTAAAGCCACGAAGGCCCTTCTTTAGCCGCGCGCGAGTACGATGCAGCGTTACGGCCACCACCGCCTGCGATGTGTTCATCGTACGGGCAATCTCGGGGTTATCCAGCCCTTCGAGATAGCGCAGAGCAAACATCTCGGCGGCGCGAGGATTCAGCGTCGCAAGCTCGCGCCGAAGCCAGTTTTTGATTTCCAAGGAGGAAAGCGCTCGTTCAGGGGAAAGACTGGAATTGGGTTGCATTTCGCTGTCTGCCGATTCCACTGGCACAACCTCTCGGTTGCCCTTCGAGCGCATCAGGTCCAGGGCCGCGTTGACTGCCGACCTTCGTAAGTAACTCTGCAGATTCGAGATACAGCCCAGGTCTACAGTCCCCCGGGCCAGTCTCAGGAACACGGATTGGGACACATCTTCCGCGTCCGCCAAGCTTCCGGTTATGCGATAAGCAGCCTTGAGGACACTTGTTTGGTGTGCTCGAAAGACTTCCTCAAGCTGCGGGGCCACCTGCGTTACCATAATGTCTTCTATCGCGGCCGCCAAGCATCCCTCCTCGGCTCATCTACAACTTAAGACGCGATAGCTGGAAACTTCTTAACACACAATTTGAACCCCGAGGCAATTTGCTCAGGGACGCGTTCCAGAGTTGAGCTTCTCTCCTCGATGTCGCTGAATTCTGACCCCAACAGGAGGCGGTTTTTCTGAGAATCGGCAGCCGCTTGCCGGCATAAAGGATAAAATGCCAAAATCATGGCTACTTTCCTGATTCCCGCCCAGTCTGTACCGGCGCCTCGCATTCAGTCGGTGGATGCTCTGCGTGGAGCCATCATGATGTTGATGGCGATCGATCACATTCGCGACTACGTTGCGCGAAGTGCCCAGCAGTTCTTGCCGACGGACCTGACGCGCACTACACCGGCTATCTTTTTCACCCGTTGGATCACGCATTTTTGCGCGCCGGTTTTCATGCTCACAGCCGGCCTGGGAGCATATTTATGGATGACACGCGGACATCACTCGAAAGGCGAGCTGTCACGGCTGCTGATTAGTCGTGGTATTTGGCTGATTGCGCTTGAAGTTGCGGTACTTCGCTTGATCATGTTCTCGCAGATAAGCTTCACGGCGAATCCGGTGCTCCTGATCATCCTTTGGGCAATTGGGCTTTCCATGATCACGTTGGCCGGGCTGATTTATCTTCCGATGCGCGTGCTTATGGGCATCAGCATCGCGATCATTGCGCTGCACAATTTACTCGGCGACGTTTCGGCCGAGCGCTTCGGGCGAGCGGCGTGGATTTGGGACATTCTATATCAGAGAGGTGTTATCGCCTTCGATGGCATCAAGTTCAGGCCCGCATACCCGGTGCTGCCCTGGATTGGCGTGATGGCTGGTGGGTATTGCCTGGGTATGGTGTTTGATTGGAATGCTGATCGCCGCCGCCGTTTTCTGGTGCGTCTGGGGCTGGCGCTTGCTGCGGCATTCGTTGTGGTACGCGCTGTTAATGTCTACGGCGATCCTCTGCATTGGAGTCACCAAGCCTCGCCAGTTTTTACCGTGCTCCTTTTTCTCAATGTCACAAAATATCCGCCTTCACTCGACTTTTTGTTGATGACACTCGGTCCGGCAATTGTGGTCATGGCGTGGCTGGAAAAATTTCACTTTCATTTCACCAATCCACTGATTGTTTTCGGGCGTGTGCCGTTCTTCTACTACGGGGCGCACTTGCTTTTGGCTCATCTGATTGAGATTGGGATGAACTTCGTGCGCTACGGTGCAAAGTCATTTCTCCTGATTGCGCCGCCATCGATGGGAAGCTCGAGCGAACTTTTTCCGGTTGACTACGGGTTCCCGCTTTGGACCGTCTATGCGGTCTGGGTTGTGGTACTGCTGCTTCTCTATCCTGTATGCCTTTGGTTTGCGCGGCTCAAACTGCGTCGACATGATTGGTGGCTGACCTACTTGTGATTTTTCTGGAAAACGGCGGTAAGCCCTGCAGTTGTCCGCACCCTCTGAGTCTCGATCTGGTACGCGGATTACGCGCTATAGAGTAGTTATCCCGGGCCCAAAGCCCCATTCGAGGGTGGGATGCCGCATTCTCAGCGCACCTTAGCCTGCAAATGGGGCCGTGTCGATGCACTGCGAGCATGTCGAGTTTGCTGAAATGACGTCACAAACGTTTGCGCTCGCGATCCTGTCTGAATGCTAAGTGCGGACGAAGGCTCGCGAGGCTCTTCAGCGTGTTGTACCAAAACGCCGCGCCCAGGCTGAGCAACGCCACTGAGACCAAAAGGCCCGGCACTTCGTTCGAGGATTGCGCCCCGCCTCGCCCATCCCGGAAGAGCTTGAACTCGGAGCGCGCAACCTCACTCCTGAGCGACGCGGACTGGTCAATGAGCTTGTCGGAATCGCTGACCAGTTCGGCGTTCAATTCTTGCTGGTAGGCCGCGATCAGGCTTTCACGGGCCGGGTTTCCCTCCAGGGTCGTGCGAAGCCAGGACTCCGCTTCCTCACGGTTGGCAAATCCCGGCACTCCTTCGAGGGCGTGCGTCGCTTTGGCTTTCGCCTCCACGGTGACTTTGTCTTCGGTGGGAGCGATAGAAAGGCTGTTGCCGGCCGCTTCCTGCGAATTATTGGAAGTCGACGCGCTGGTGTGAGAATTCCGGCGACTCTTGTGTTTCGGCGGTTCCTTTGGCGCTTCAGGGACGGCAACGGCGACCGTGGTCAGGACTGAAGTCATGGCCTTGCGATAAACGTCGGGCACAACGGTGCGAGCACCTTCCTTTGAAGGTGAGAAGTTCTCCGCCTGTCTGTCAATAGTTTCCACACTGGCGGCCAAGTGTGCGTGCAATTCGGCGCCTTGAGACATCGACTGGAACAGCCGAATGGAGTCAAAGTGCGCGGAAAAGACGAAAATGCAGGAAAGCGCGACGGTTACCATGCGGGCTTCCACGGTGAAGCGTTGCGAGGCCCGGTCCATGACGTGATCGAACCAGGCGCGCAGGCCTTCCAAGCGCTGCTCGCGCGGAGCAACAGCGGGAGTCAACACCGCGGTCAATCCTTCCGTGGCAGGAGTGGATTCCGGCTCGGGCTCCTTCACTTGTGTTGTCGCTTCCTCCGCGGCGTCAGCTACGGCGACGCTCCTCTCCCTTCCGGCTGGCTCGGCGTGACGAACGATGCCTTCGTCGAAATCCGCAACCTCCGTGGCGAAACGTTCATTCTGCAGCGGCGCAGCCTGCGAGGCGCGGCGACCAAGGCCCGCATCGAAATAGGCCTTCGAGTAGGCAGGCCGGCCCATTTGCGCCGGTCCTGGCTTTGCTCTGCCTCCCGGCTCATTCTCCGACCACGCGATCGTGAGCATTGCACGCTGGGCTGGATCGGGCAGGGTGCCGGGAAGCGGGTCGGAAAGCTTCTCGAGGACCACGAGCAATTCTTCGACACGGACGGATGTGGCCAGGCGCCAGCGGCTGAGCAGCCCGCCAAGAATAGCGCCGACGAGCGCCCCGGTGCGCCAGGGATGCTGGCAGAAATTGATCGCTGAAACGTAGCTGGCGAGAAGGTCCGAATATCTGCAAATATCCGGGGCGAACAGGCGCTTGGCAATCGCCATGACGATGGGGGTGGCGAAGAAACCTCCAACTCCACCCGCGATCCACGGCAGCAAGGGAATTGTGGCCGCAGCGCCTTGCAGCTTCCCGGCCGTCTCCGGCGGAAGGAAGGGGAGCCGGTCGGCGCGAAGGCAAAAGCGTGAGAAGACCGAGTCGGAAATGGCGGGATGGCGTAAGACCCTGCCGGCAATTTCCTTTGCCCAGTGCCCGACCTCCTGGTCCGGACAGGCGGTTTCGAACAGGTCCGCCAGGCTGCGCCGCAAATTGGCGCCGCGCAGGCCGAGCAAGCTGACGAAAAACTGCGTAGCCGCTGTAATGAACAGGCTGGCGACGAGCATGAGGACGACAAAAGCAATCACGGTATCAATGTGTTGGAACATTCTGGTTTTCCGATATGGAATCTTCCGATACAAAAAGTGTAAAGCAGAGTGCAGGGTGGGGACAGGGAAAAAGCCGGGGCGGGTGGTCTTATCGTTACGACCGGTGAAAGGTCGCGTCTGAAGCTTTTTCAACCAGCATGGTTCTCCCGACGTTTGACGGGATTGCCTTCGTCGCCTAGACTCCTACAGTCTCGAGACACTCTGATCTGACGAATTCAATGTCTACACCTTTTGTTGATCTGAATGCCGAGCCCGCCATACGTGGTCTCCTGCACCTGCCGTCGATGCCCACGGGGAACACCGTCGTGCTCACGCATGGTGCTGGTGCCGACTGCCAATCGAAACTGCTAGTGGAAATGTCGAACGCTCTCGCAGCATTGGGCTTCACCGTGTTGCGCTTCGACCTTCCATTCCGCACTTTGCGCCCGCATGGACCACCTTCCCCTGGCAGTGCTGCCCGAGACCGCGACGGTCTCCGCCGTTCCGTTGCCGTCATGAGAGAGAGGACCAGCGGGCATCTTTTTCTCGGTGGTCATTCCTACGGCGGACGACAGGCCACCATCCTCGTCTCCGAGGAGCCGCAGCTGGTGGATGGTTTGCTCCTGCTCTCGTACCCCCTTCATCCTCCGAACAAACCCGTCCAGCTCCGCACCAGTCATTTACCCAAGATCACCAAGCCTGCATTTTTCGCTCACGGCACCCGCGACCCTTTCGGCACCATTGCGGAAATGAAGTCTGCTAGAACTGATCCCCGCCCCACACACCCTTTTTGAAGTAGATTGCGCAGGCCACGACCTTCTCTCCAAGAAAAGTGTCTGCGAATTGCCATCTCGCCTCGCGAACGCGTTTAAGTTGTTCCTGGAAATCCCCGCTCGGTAGGGTTGTTCTGGTTCTTCCAGACCCGGGCCGCACTTGAAGCTCGGTTTGGTTTACGCGGTCGCGTCGCAGTGGGACAAGGCGGAACAAGCCTTTCGCTTTGAGGCCAAATTGCGACCTGGTAGTGCCGAGGCAGCGTACCGTCTGGGAATCGCGTTGTTGCAGGAGGGCAAGGGCCGCGAAGCGCGCGCGGAATTGGAACGCTCGGACCATTTGCAGCCGGACATGCCGGAAACCTTGTATTCCCTGGGCAAGGCTGCTTCGTTGGAAGGAAACTCAACCTTGGCGGAGAAATCGTGGAACCGCTTGCTCTCGATCGAAAAAGATACTTCGTTGGCGGCACAGGCGCACTTCGGTCTCGCAGCGAAATACCGCAAACAGGGCCAGCCCGAGAAAGCACAACGTGAAATGCAGGAATTCCACAAACTCGAAAATAAGATCCCGCCTCTCCGCGCGGAATAACCCAATTGAACTGCTAATCTGGGGGGGGGCGCAAAAATCACCGATTCTATTGGAGGTGGTCCAAATCCATACAGCACTACATGGCTTCAGTGGCTGGGAATTTTGTAGCGCGTTACAGTATCGATGGTGCCGGGGGACCGGCATGCACGGTTCTGCCACAAGCCAACTTCTTTGTCGACTTGGCCACCTAATCCACCAAGCCCTGATTCGCGAGCGCCCGGAGAGAGAATTGGATCGAACCTCTGCCAATCCGTTTTTGACGGTTGGCTGCCGCGTAACTGCCAAGTCGGAGGAGCGGGAAAGGATCTTCGTCTGCGGCCTTAGCTACTGTCCTCGAATGAAGACGTCAGCAGGAAGTTTGAATCGTGAACTCAACTTGCGAACCTGCTCGAGCGTGAGCTTCCGCTGTCCGGCGAGAAACATGGAAACGGCACTTTCCGACCCGAATTCCGGCGTTAAATCACGTTGCGTAAGGCCTTGCTGTTCGATGAGAAACCGCACGACGGATACTGCATCCGCGCCGGGAATTGCGTAGTGCGCTTGCTCGTAGCGTTCCACGAGTAAGGTCAGAAGTTCGATTGCATCCACTTCTGCGGAAGAGGGATCCTCCAGAGCTGTCAATTGGAAGAGGGCGTTTGTATACACTTCCAGTTCCTTGTCATTATGTATGACGTGGGGAGCACCCTTCGCAATCATTTTCGCCGGGTCTGCGAGAACTGTATTCATTTTGCACCAAATCTCCGATCCCATTTCCGAGGATCGTTGTACTCCTTGTGTGTCAGGAAAGACCGAATGTAGACGTGTCCTTCGGTCCGTTTCTCATTTGTTGTCTTCGCATAGTGAATGACAGTAATGAGCCTGTAGCGGTTTCGCCGGATGTTAAACACCACGTATCCGTTCATGTAGTCGGCATCCCGAAACATGAGCCGAACTTCCGCAAAATTGTGCCATCGGAGGCCTTCGACTATAGCGACCCATGCCTTAATCTCATTCGCAGCATCTTGATACTTCTGCATGGCCCCGCTCAGATGCTTGCGCGTCACAATGTGCACTGGCCAATGCTACTTCACAATATGTGAAGTAGTCAAGCACGAGCGCGGGTCACAAATTGAAGTTGCTCGGGAAAGCGATCGTCGCAACGATAAGAAAAAGTAAATCTGGTGCCGGGGGCCCGGATTGCACCGTTCGCTTCTTCGAATTCTGCCTGCCGATAGCGGCTTGAGTATTGGGCCGGACTTGACCAGTGACAGCGGTCCAGATACCTACGCCAATCCGTGGCAGCGGTTTTGGAACAAAGCATCTACAGTGAAGGCTCTCTCGTGGTCAAGAATAGTGACAGCATGGCGGTCGCAATTACGGCATGCAGGATGACGCCCGGCCACAGCATAATGCCGTGGAATGTAGATGCAAAGGGTACCCACACAAAAAAGAACATTGCTCCAACATTAAAGATGAGAAGACCCAGGACTGCGTTTCGGCGCGGTCCTTTGCCCTTCGGGGGTAAACAGGCAATGCCAAGGGCGATGAGCGCCACCCCCGCCATTGACCCCGACTCGCACAATAATCCAAGTTGGGAGAATCCTCCCTGATCGGGTTAGGGCACTTAAGTGCGCCCTTGGTGCCTCACAGAAGGAGACCTTCTCGTTCCGTCAAGCATACAGTGGGTGATTCTCGACACAAACAGCCGTACAAAGGCCAGGAACTGCAGGTGGGCGAGGGACCTTACCTCAGCCGGAATCGTGCTTTTACCGGCGGCATCAGAGGGCGAAGGCGCAGGGAACGAAAGAGCAGGGGATCGGCATCGAGACCGGTTGGATAGTGAGCGCGGTCGAGGTAGGCAGATACCGCTAGACCGGTCTTGGTTGTGGTGGTACGAAGGAAGTTGAGAATTTTTTGATAACTGTCCAACGGCTCGGCGGCCCAATTCTTGGAGATTTCAGAAAACAAGCGATGTTCGATGGGATTCCATTTGGAAGTGCCCGTCGGATAGTGAGCCACGGTCACGGCGAGATCGAAAGGGTTGGAGAGTTGCGCTTGGAGTTCGGTTTTCCAGGCATGGCGCCGATAACTATTGCTGCCACCGGTGTCAGCGAGAATGAGGAGTTTGCGCGCGCGACGGTAGCGGAGTGAACCTTCCCGTTTCCACCAGTTGGCGATGGAATGAGCGGCGAATGCGGAGGTATCGTGAGAGACTCCGAGAAAAACGGAGCCACGATTGGCCAACAGGTCGTAGATGCCGTAAGGAATGGCCACGCCGGTGGAGTCGGAGCGGAAGTCGTGGTCGTTGACCGGTACCGGGGAGCGATCCCACTTGGCGCCAACGTTCTTGAAGTTGCCCACCAGTTCGCGCTTCTTGGTATCCACACTGATCATCGGAAGGCCGTGACGCTGGAAGCGATGGCGTAGCGAGGAGATGTATTGGAATTGTTGGTCGCGGAAGGGGCTGGCGTTGGAGGCGAGATTCTTGCGATTGGCCCGCAGAGAGAAATTCATGTTGTGGAGTAGGCGAGCCACGGTGTTGGCGGAGACGGGGATATCGACTTGCTCGAGTAGTTCGGCGATCTTCTGAGGCGTCTTGCGGGTCCACTTCAAACCGGTGATGGGATCACCCGCGGTATCGTGTTCCAATAGAATTTCGATGGCATCGACTATGGCGACGTTTTTTTTTCGGCCCGTTGCCGTCCGCCGCCTAATTTGCGCACCCGAGCGAAGGCTACGTCCTGGTCTAACAACTGCTGTCGTCCGCGAGCTACCGTATGTGTGTCCAGGTTAAGAAACTCGGCCAGTTGACGATCCCCGCCATGTCCCAGTTTGAAAGATTCCAGTCCGGCGTAGAGCCGGCGCTGCTGTTCGTCGAGCAGGCTATAGAACAGGAGGATCGCGGCTTTCAGCTCGTCTGGAGAAATCTCCAGTCGCGAGGTATCCACCAGGGTGGGGACGGTCTGAATGCTGCGGCGTGCCAGGAGTTGCCGGCGGCGGCGGACGGGATCGCTGGAAGTATAGAGATAGAGGCTGGAGACGGGTTGGCGCACGATGCGGCGCTGCTCGACCAGGTGATAGAGCGCGTCCTGCACTTCGACATGCAGGCACTCGGCCAGTTCTTCGGCGAAATAGCCTTGCGGGGAATGTTGCACCCAGGCTTCGGCGGTGGTGAGCAGCGTGCCGTGACGAGAAAACCAAACTCCCTCATGAGACCACAGTCCATCAGCGTCGAAGCGGGCGATTTGACGCAGCGTGTAGTAACGAGCGCGATGGGAATAGCTGGTGAGAGAGTCGAGTTGCTTCAGTTTTCGGAAGACTGTCAGGCCCACGGAGGTACCGAGAGCACGCTTGAGTTCCTCGAGGGTGGCTATTTTGCTTCGGAGCAAGTGCTGACGCAAGACGTCGGAGTAGAAGAAGGTTGGTCTCATAATGTTAGAGTACCGACTACAAGCATCTCCCTATCGGTACTATAACAAAACAAGCGAATGAACGTCCACCGCGGTTAGGGAGCGTGCAGACCGCTTCTTCATTGGCCAGAAGGCCACTAAGCTATACGAAACAGCCATTTGCCCATCACTTCCTAATGATCAAGAAACGATTGCAGTAGGACAGTTATTATTGCGTCAGCCCT
>JBAVHY010000323.1:0-10817 GCA_049686315.1 Candidatus Acidiferrum sp.
TGTCTGGTGAGGAACCGGGAAAGGAGAAGACGCGTAGGCCGGAGGGGAGAGGAATTGCCCGAGCGGTGAGCCCAAAGAGAATCGGGAAAGGAAAGAAATGGATGTCCAAGTTCAGAAACGTTGGGGAGAAGAGAGACCTGGACAGAAGAGCAGTGCGGTTCGAACGTGCGATCATTGCAGTATTGGAAGTAGCCGATGATGTGGCCGAAGAGGCACCGTTTGCGGCGTCCCGATACCTACGTGGCCAAGAAACGGCGCTGGCCGGGTTTTCCGCAGCGAAAGGCACAGCCATCCGGTTGACAGACAAGCCCCCGACGACCAACATCATGTCAGTAGGAGGCGGTTATGCCGCAAGCTCAATTGAAACCTCCTTATACTGTTGTGACTGTTGCGTGTAGTCACTGCCAGCAGGAACAGGTTGTCCATACACGGACCCGCGGCGGAATTTGGTCTCTGGTTCGTCAATCTGTCAAATGTTTAAAATGCGAGCAGGAGTTTGAGGTGACGGTTCCTGACTCCATCATTGGCGGTCCATTCCTCCCAGAGCAGCCTACGTAGAGTTCCTAAGCTCGCTCGCCCGGGACAGCAGGACCTGCTTACTCAGGTCGATAGAGTAGGCATTGTCAGGGATGTCCGGTGACGCAACGACACAGGAGTTAGCCGCGTAGTGGCTCGTATTTTGAGGCGAATGGGAGCTTTTCTGCAGGCGGACGCGTCGCCTATTACTCATAATTACACGGATGGTGGATATGCCCGCGGTCACCGCTTTTTCCGGAAATCTAAGGTATGAAGTTGTTACTTGTCTCCCCGAACGTAGGGGTTTGCCGGCCGCCTCATGCTTGGAACCATGTGGTACTTCTCGAGGATGGCTATATATTCCGCGTGAGCGTGATCCCGCTCAGCTTCATTCGAGCAGCTAAGTTCAGATATACCTCGAACTTGTGGTTCGCGCTTGTGGTGACCTTGAAGCGCTGCGGTTGTAGGCCCAGCAGGTTGTCTTCCCGCATGATCCGCACCACACTATTGTGATTGATCTGCATTCCTCGACGGTGCAGCTCCGCGGTGATTCGTCGATAGCCGTAACGGCGGCGATGCTCGAGGGCAATCTGTTGGATGGCAGATCGCACCTCCAGCTCTTCTTCGGCAGGTTGCTGCTCTTTCAACGAGCGGTAGAAACTTCTGCGACTGACCGGAACCAACTGGCACATGCGTTCGATACTCAGGCTGCCTTGCAAAAGCATTACTTCTCGGATTTGCTCGTAGACCCCGTCTCGCCAGTTCCGCCGCGCTTCTGGCGTCGAGCCTCGACTTTTTGCAAGGCACCTTTGAAAAAATCCACCTCCAGGGTCTTCTCTGCCAAAAGCTGCTTCAAGCGATGGATTTCCTTGCGGTGAGCCGATGCGTGCGTGCTGGGCCGTAACGCTTCTTGTCCTGGTTCAACCATCTCCAGCTTCCTGCGCCACTTGCAGAGGCACCTCGGTCGTACCCCGAGTTCTCGCGCTAGCTCACCGACATCTTCGCAAGTCTCCATCCGTGCGACAGCCATTCGTTGAAATTTCCGGGAGTATCTCTTTCTCTCCACTGGTGTTTCCTTTCCCGGAAACTGTGCCCAATTTTGTGTGCCACTTCAAGGGTTCACTCCACTCGAAGTGGCTTGATTTCGCACTCTGTATTAGAATGAAAATAAACGCGTTGCGCGGTTCCCCGGTAGCTCAATGGTAGAGCATTCGGCTGTTAACAGAGAACTCAAAATCCAATAACTCGTTTCTCTGGCGTCAGTTAACAGCTTCCGGACCATCCCCAGACACCTATTTCTTGTCCCCAGGATGTCCCCAACATTACTTCCGTCCGTCTTCGACGCCACGGCGTACTTCACGCAACCACCTCAGCGGAACCAATCGGAGACCCGTCTCCGGTTCAGCTCCGATTAAGAGAACCCGCGGCTTCTGCCGTGACAGTGCTGCAGCCAGAGGTAACTGATCGTAATTTAGCGGCACCGAGCGCCACCCATGCCGCCTTAAGCAATTGTCGGGAACGCTTATCGCACCTAACCAGAAGCTGATACGCAGTTTCGGGTCTAGAGGTGTCAGAAATTCCGCAATTTCGATTACTTCCTGTCTGCCCGTGATCCGGGCACAACCCCGAGAGAGCACCCCTATTCCGCAATCCGCACGGATGAACTCACTTCCAACAAATGCCCTGGCTTTGCTTCCAAGTGCCCTGGGCTTCCGGTTCAAACCACACTTTTTCTGCCAGCCAGATTCTTTAAGGAGGGAGACCGATGCTGTGGGCTAGTCGTGAGCTCGTGCGGGCGGCTTCACAGCAAGAGGCCAACCCAGTGGGGCGCTCATGCTGATGCATTTGCAAGTCGATTGGACCGTTTCGCGGCCACGACTTTTGCTACGACAGTCCTCTGTCACTGGGAAACTTTCTACTCCTTGTATCCCGACTCCCACGGGAGCGGCCCTCGGTCGCTCGAGTAGGAAAAGTGGGCGAACAACCCATTGTGCCCTGCGAATTTCCATGAGAAGCCGTCATCGTGAAATTCGAAGTCGATCGATATTCCCTGCGTACCTGGCCCGAGCATGGGATGGATCGTCGTTGGGTAGGGGAAGGGCTTTGGCGTCCCGCTGCTATCTTTCTCCATCTTTACGTCGGCAACAAGGACTCCAGGGATTTCCACCTTCAAGCGGTCAGGTACAAGTTGCTCCCGAAGGTCAACGCGCTTGGTAGCGTGTTTTTTCGCGATCGAGCCCGAGAAAGCAAGCCGGGAGAAGATCGCCTCAAGGGCTGTCGCCTGATTCGCGGACAGAGACTTCGAGATGTAGAGGTTGCTCACATCGTAGTCCTTTTCTTTTCGGCTCTTCGCAGCCGGTTTACCTTGCGCTGAACTTGCGACCTGCACCAGCTCTATACCGTCCAGCCCAGTGTTTCCGTAGTGTCCTTTTTCGATGTAAAAGAAGATCATCTCCGAGCAGTGACCGAGCGTGGGCAGCTCCGTCTTCCAGCATGGGCACGCAATCGTGCAAGAACAAGTGTCGATCCACTGCCCCTCGACCGACCACTCTGGCGTCGCAGGAGCGGCGGACGGCTCGATCAGAGTGAGACCGGTTCCGAAGACCAAGAAGAGCCCTGTCAGGAGACCAAGCGATAGTCGAGTCATACGAGCACCCTCCTCCAATCTTGTGCGAATAATAATCCCAATTCTACTTTGCAGCCGTTTCGCCTCGCGAGCAATAAGGGTGAAAGGGGTGAAGGACTAGATGACACCCACTTCTGCTAGCCGTAGCGTGTAAACGCTGTTCTGCTTTCCCCTGCTGACAATGAGCAATGAAAGCGATAGCCCGCCGGGCGCATGGAGTGACCGCCTCAGTGGCCTTCACTGTGGTCAGCATCCCCGCCTTCTTTTTTCTGAGGTCGAAAGTTCTTTCGAAAGAGCTGCTTGCTGACCCGTCTGCCCATGGCGCCGCCGTCTTCGAGGGAATGCTGATAGTGGAAACCAGCGTAGATTCGCGCCCAGAAGACCTCCTCGAACCAGTCTGTTGTATCGTCGAAGGTATGCGTGTGGACACCGTCGCCGAAGGCTAGACTATCAACGACGATTCGCACCTTGCGCGTTCCAAAGTAGTCCCCGACCAGTCTGGAAACCGTGCTGGTAGCGCACGCATGTGCAGCGGGATACTCAGGATGGTTAGGGGTCACGCCCAGCGGTGTCCAGTTGGAGTCAGCGATGAGATCGGGGTTACCGCCGCCGTCGCGAATCGCAGTTACCGGTCGCCAGAAATTGTAATGATACTTTGCGTCGAAACATCCGATGAGGCTGTCGGCGAAGCCGGTCCAGAGAATGGCCATCAGCCGGGCTGTATCCATCACGTTTAGTTTGTAGTTTTCGGCAATGTAGCTGAAGGCGCGGGCGTACTGTTGACCAGTGTGTTCGGTCCAGAACAATCCAATTTCGGTTTGCTCGGGCGTGCGAACAGTGCTGTTGATCTCACCGAGGGTGCGCACTTCATTGTAGTCGTCCTCCCACTCATCGCTCGTGAGCGGGGCCGGTCCTTCGGGCCGAAACTGGGAGGCGCTTGTCATCGTGAAGGGGCGCATCTGGCCGAGCCAAGGCGTGACCCCAGGCAAGAACTTGGGTGGTGTGGGCTGCCAGACACCGGGCCCGGTTCCGGGCGCATAAGGGACATTGGCCTCGAGACCGTCGCCGGCTCGCGCTGCGATCAGCGCGGCAGCGGCCGCCTCACCCGTGGCAATGCCGGCGGCCTTGGCATTTGGGGCGGCCTTTATCTTCGCCAGCGAAGCGATGAACTGTGCATCGAGTGCCGCTTGTTGCGCAGGAAAGTATTTGACCAGTACCCGATGAGCAGCTGCGGCTGCGGCGACCTCTTCGGAGGCGTCGTGCGGCGCTCTGCCGTTGTAGTAGATGGGCTGAAACTGGCGGTGAATGGCATTCACGGCGTCGTAAACTGCGATGCCGGTGTAGGCGAACCAAACCCCTGAGCTAGCGGGAGGCTTACCAGCTTGGGCGATGATCGTGGCCGATGCAATCGAATTCCACTCTGTCACGACGTTCTGCGCGTGCGACTCAACGGTAGCGAGCAGCGTAGCCGCCAAGAACAGCGAAGCGCGGAGCCACATTTCTTTCATTCTCAGTGGTTTCATATAGTTGTCCTTTTCTCGCATTTGGAGAGTCTGGCAACTCGCGTTGCTGGACTGCGGCCAGCGTGACGGGGTCGGCCGGGTACGTCAATGCAGGGGAGCTCAAATGTTTGTCAAGCTATAAGTCACTGAATTAGCAAGAGTTCGCGGAGGTCGTCCATCGCGAACCGGATCTTGTGTGTCGCAGGCGCAATGGTAAACTGCTCGAAAGCTGAGGTCCGCACATGACAGAGAGCCTGAGTTCCTCACACCGGATTCTCCGCTTTGGCACCTTCGAAGTGAACCCGCGGTCCGGCGAACTGCGGAAGGGTGGGGTGAGAATCAAGTTGCATGGGCAGCCATTCGAGGTTCTCGCCATGTTGCTCGAGCGGCCTGGTCAGGTGGTCACGCGCGAAGAGCTGCGACTGCGGCTCTGGCCGACGGACACGTTCGTGAACTTTGATCACGGAGTGAACACGGCCATCAACAAGCTGCGCGAGGCGCTGGGTGACTCCGCAGATAATCCTCGCTTTGTCGAAACCCTGCCGCGCCGCGGCTATCGCTTCCTCGCGGGCGTGGAAGGGCCGGATCGGGCAACCGCAGCCGAAGCAGTCCTGCCAGGCGGAGTAACGGGCAGGCGCGCTGTAGCCGTGCTGCCTTTCGAGCTTCTGACTCCGAACCTGGAGGACGACTACCTGAGTGTGGCGCTGGCCGATGCCGTGATCGCCCAGTTGGGGGCTAGCGGCGAGTTACTGGTGCGACCCACCGGCGCGGTGGCATGCTACGCGAAGCAGGCTATTGATCTCTTGAAGGTCGCGCGTGAGCTGAATGTCCAGGTGATTGTGCAAGGCAGCATCCAAAAGTTCGGTCAGAGGCTGCGGTTGCACGCCCAGGTATGGAACGCGGCCGACGGCTCCACGCTGTTCACAGCGAAGCACGACTCCGAAATGGCGGACCTGTTCGGGGTACAAGACAAGATCGCCGATGCGGTCGCGCGGGCTCTGGGTGTGCAAGCAACGGCGTCGTCGGAGGCACCTATGGCTCCGCCCCTGAAGAATCCAGTGGCATTCGAGTTATTCTTGCGCGCGGTCGAGCGGCTTTCGCGACTGAATCTCTGGGACGCCCGCACCGCGATTGAAATGCTGGAAAAGGCGGTCAAACTTGACCCAGGCTTTGTCGCCGCCTGGGCACGTCTGGCGGAAGCCTATGTGATTATGGCCGTGACCTTCGAGCCGGGCGTTCGCTGGCTTCAGCGGGGAGATCGGGCGATTCGTCGCGCTCTGAAACTCGATCCTCGCAATGCGGATGCCCACTGTGAGCGCGGACGCGTCCTCTGGACACCGGCCAGAAATTTCAAGAACCGCGCCGCCTTGCGCGCGCTCAGTACCGCTCTACAGCTCAGTCCCGGCTGCCAGCCCGCAAAGATCTGGCAGAGTGTAATCTTTCTCCATGTCGGTATGCTGGAAGAAGCCAAGGAAGGACTGCTCTCGGTGCTGGACTCTGACCCGGAGAATGCTTTTTCACTTGTCTTTTTGGGTCAAATCGCAATGTACCGCTGGGATTACGACGAAGCGGAGGAATACCATCTCCGCGCGTTTCATGTCGATCCCACCAATATCTGGGCTCACCTTTTCCATCCTACGATTGCGCTCTATCGAGGACAGTTGGAAGAAACGGCCGAGAGAATTCGGGTTGCGCGCCAGCTGCTGCTAGATGATCCCTGGCTAAGAAGTTGTGAAGCTTTATTGTGGGCTAAGCGCGGCGAGATCGGAAAGGCAGAACAGTTGGCCCACCGTGCCCTGCGAGGCGCCAAGCCGCTCCTACACACGCATCATCTGTTCCACACGGCAGCTGCAGTCGATGCGTTGCTTGGGAACCCGGCCCGGGCGATTGCACTGCTGCGCAAGGCCAGCGGTACCGGTCTGCCGAACTACCCGGTCTTCCGCGAGGACCCGCACTTCCATTCGCTGCGCAAGCGACCTGAATTTTTGAGTCTAATGGCAGAGCTGAAGCGCGAATGGGCACGTTACCGCCAAGAGTTCGGTCGGCACTGAACTTATCGCGCAGCGCGTACCCGGCCTGTGGAAACAGGAGATTCCGGGGAAGAAAGTATTCGAGCAGCCCTATGCATTCGACAAAAGACCAACCTCATTACACCATCTATATAATCACCGTGCAAGCAATTCAAAGCGTTTTTTTCAAGTTACAGGTCGCCATATATGGGGCAACAAGATTTTCGCTATTCATCAATGCGTAGACGATCCGGCGATTCTGGGTGGGTGGTCGGCAACCCTTACCTTGGGATTACTTCAGGGTTGCCCGTCTCAGGCACAATCGTAAGAAATCTGGACTCGATTCGCCACGATTTGCTATTGTGCGCACTGTGACCAGCTTCGAAGCCCGTGAGATTGGTCGTCGGACTTTCCTCTTTGCCGGCTTCGCGATGGCCATCGGCGCCACCGCAAGAGGTACTAATTCACAAACACCTCGCCTTGAAACACTCACTCAGTGGTTGAATGCCTCACACAGAACTCGCGAACTCGCGTTACAGTCATGTCTAGATCGTATTCAGGAATTGGACTCCTCTATTCATGCCTGGGTTCAGGTATCGCCGCAGAAGCCAACTGGGAATGGGAAGTTGTCCGAGATCCCTTTCGGGGCGAAAGACATCATGGAGACGCGAGGCTTGTCTACGGAATACGGATCGGCAATTTACAAAGGGCGAATCGGCACCGCCGACGCGGCGATTGTTCGAGAAATGCGCCAACGCGGCGCGATATTGCTGGGAAAAACGCAATGTACCGCCTTCGCATATCGTGAGCCCGCCCCGACCCGCAACCCACGAGATTTGAAGCACACTCCAGGCGGAAGCTCCAGCGGGTCTGCAGCCGCTGTGGCTGCGGGGATGGTACCGATCGCTCTCGGAACGCAGACGCGGGGCTCGGTGCTGCGGCCCGCTTCCTATTGTGGCGTGACGGGATTCAAGGCCAGCTATGGTCTTCTCTCGCTGGACGGCGTGCTCCCCCTCGCGAAGAGCTTGGACACACTCGGGTTCTTCACACCCACACCAGCCGATATGCTCGCGCTCTGGGAATCGCTGGGGCATTCGGGCGGCCTGACAGAGGATTTTGCGCTGGGAACACCCGAACCGATGCTTGAGGTTGAGCCCGCAATGACCGCGGCCTTCAAGAGTGCGCTCGCAGTGTTGCGAAGCGCCGGCATGTCCATCCGACCTTTGGATATCGCAGGAATGCTTGCCAATCTCAATGGTGCGACAAGTACCGTGGAGTTCTACGAAGGCGCTCGATTCCACCAGCAACGCTTTAACGAGTACGGAGCCCGGCTCGCCGATCTAGCGGACCTGGTTCAAAAGGGGCTCCAGATCAGTGTGGAGCAATACGACGAAGCCCGGCGGTATATCGCGGAGTGCAAGGCCCGAGTGGCCGAGATGTACAAGGCCACACCTGTGATCTTGGTGCCGGCTGCGACCGGGCCGGCACCATTGGGATTGGCATCGACCGGGGATGCCAGCATGAACGCACCGTGGACCGCCTTGGGAACACCCGCTGTCTCCATTCCCATGCCGCTTCCCAGCGGGTTGCCGCTTGGGCTTCAACTCACGGCAGACCACGGCCAAGATGCGAGACTGCTCCGCACTGCGGAGCGGCTTCAAAGAATGCTCGGCAGTGGTATGAACTGAATCACTTGCCCAGGGAGAAGTATTGGGCCATCTTGCCATCCCTGAACGAAAGTCAGCATTTCAGTTCGACTCGCACGTTGTGGGACGGTGCGTTACCGACAATTTCTACATGAACCGTAGCCTCGCTCCATGCAACGGAGCCGAAAGTGCGACGTACGCGAATCGTCTTGCCATCAGGAAACGTCGTAATCTCGGCGTCAAAGTCAGCCAGGGCTTTTGGTCAAAAAACTCGTCCTGGTCGCTACCCTGAGCCAGAAATCATTGCTCTGCGCACGTTGATGATAAATCAGGCCCGGGAGGTCTTCTGCCAGGGGCGTTTCCCGGCATCCTTAATATATGTGCTTATTGAGAACCGCTGTCGCGTCGACTTTTATGCTGCTTCCCTCTCGTAGTACTTCAGGAGGCCCCCCAGCCGTTCTCGACACCGCACTGCTCCCTCTTTCCTTCTTGCCTTCGTCTGAAAAGGAAACAGTATTTGATTTTCCTTGCCCTGATGGTTCCGCTCTTCATGGTAATGCAGCAAATATTGCTGCAAGGCTCGCCGCAGCGAAGACTCTCCAAATAGGATGAGCTTTGCCAGACATTCCTCTTTGACTGATCTCACCCAGCGTTCTGCATACGAGTTCAAATTCGGGCTTCTTGCTGGCAAGCGAATCGGCTTCACGCTTCCCGATTCGATCAGTTCACGAAAGGATTCGCAGAACTTCGTATCTCGGTCATACAGCAAATGGCGGCAGCCTCTCAGGCATCCCCACTCCCCCATCGTCATATTTCGCGCCTGCTGCTCCATCCACTTCCTGATCCGGGTACGGCGTGAATCCCGCCAAGCTCCCTGGCGAGTCTCCAAGTGGATGAAAAACAGTACATAGTAGGTCAGCAACCCCTTGAGCGTCAGGACTTCCGCCGTGAAGAAGTCCATCCCGACCAAAACGTCCCGGTGTGAGCGAATAAAGTCTTTCCACGAAACGGTTTGCTTGCGCTTCGGAGCGGGAGAAAGGTTATGACGACGGAGGAGGTTGCCTACAGCCTGATCGGACAGCCGATGGCCTAGATTCGCCAAGGCACCGACGATCCGATCGTAGCCCCAGCTAGGATTCTCTTTTGCCATCCGCACGACTAATCGCTCGATTTCCTCAGCAATCCGTGGTCGGCCCACTCGCTGCCGAAATCTCGATCCATCAAACTTTTTTGCGACGAGCTTCCGATACCAGCCCAGAATCGTATCGGGTCGGGCTGCTCGGGCCACTTCCTCCAAGGCCTTTCGTCCCATCCGGTGAGCGATCTCGGCCAATGTGGCTTTTTCTTCTTGTGAGAGTAACAGCCGACCCTTGATCTGGGCTTTCAGGATGCGGTTCTCCGCCGCCAGATACTCGTTCCGTAACAGAAGTTCTTGGTCGACCGTTCCGGTAACGTAGGCCAGCAATTGCGCCCAAATCATTTTGGACCCTTTCTGATCGCATTGACCGAGTCGTGGAAGGAGGATTGTAAGTGCTATGGGAGGTTTAGCGAAAGCGATTTGAAGAGAATCGAGGAACCGCAAGTTGTGCCATCTCAATCCATTCGAGTTTTTTTGACCATACGGGAATGGAATGTTTGTCGTGATCTTTCAGCGGTGGGAATACCGCGGCACGTTCAGGAATCTCCGGTCCGAGGCTCAAATGAGGGCGCCCTTGGTTGTAATGAGTAACCCACTCTGACAGGATTCTCCGCAGATGTTTTTCGCCTGGCGGAATCATGAAATCCAAACACTCACGGCGTACACTTCCCACTAATCTTTCACAATAGGCGTTCGCCTTTGGTGCTCGCGCGGGTGTGTGCAGCACCCGCAGTCCAAAAGTCTTGAGCTGCTGGTCCACCTCTTCGGAGAAGATCGCGTCACGGTCACGGATCAGGAATCGGTAGGAATGATCGCTCGGAATCGCTTCGCGAAGCTGCTGTAAGGTCCAGGCTGCCGTTGGATGCGCGGTGACGTTGCAATGCACGATGCGCCGTGTCCCGACCTCCATCAGGAGAAACACATAGAGAGTTCGGAACCGAGCGGTTACCACGGCCAGGAAATCGCAGGCGACGATGGACTGGGCGTGATTGCGGACGAACGTCCTCCAGTTCTGCGAAGAGGTCCTCCGACGGCCTCGTCGCTCCGGTTCGGGAGGCCAATAGGCGCGCACCGTACGCGGAGAAACGTAGATACCCAGCTTCACCGAAAGCTCCGCTGCCACGCGCGCTTGGCCCCAAGTCGGATTTTCTTGTGCCATCTGCACGATGAGTTTGCGGATGTTCTCAGGAATTCGTGGCCGACCGGCTTGTGACTTCCATTTCCAGAACAACTTGAAACCCTTGCGATGCCAGCTAATCAGCGTCTCGGGTTTGACGATTACCAAGGCCTCTTTCCAATTGCATAGGCGAGACCAGAGGATGAGAGAGAAACGGGCGGAGTCGCTCAATCGTCTAGGTTGGACCTGCCTCTCCTCATAGA
>JBAVHY010000324.1:0-32150 GCA_049686315.1 Candidatus Acidiferrum sp.
CTCTCGTCCGTTCCTTGCGCGCAGGTCGGACTATTTACTTACGGCTGGGATCATCGTCAGGATTGACATAGTTGAATTGAAGGGGAGACTGTCCGTGAACCTGCACAATGGTCTCGCCGCAAGCCATGGCGTAGTGGTGCATGTCGGGATCGAGAAAGGCAAAGCTGCCAGCAGTGAATGCTTTCATTTTATTGACTTCAAACTCATCTCCCATCCCCAGCTTGAAGGTCCCGGAGATGACCGTGACGTTCTCCCGCTGGGGGTGAAAATGGGGGGAGATGCGAAACCCGTCAGGCATCTTCAAACGAATGGTGAAGTCACCAGTGGAAGCGGTTGGGTCACCCTCGAGCACGGCGAACTGTGCGCCCGGACGAACAACCGGCGGCGCTGGCCCCCAGGGAATGGTGTCCGGAGTGAATTCATTCTTCTCGTGAGAATGGGCCTGCGTGACCACGGTCACCAACTGGCCTGCCCCAGCGAAGAATCCGGCCATTGCAAGTGTAAGCAGCAAGTATCGTTTCAAAGTACAACCTCCGTCGTAGGATGTGTAACGGGGGAAGGATGAAGGGAGCTGTGGGGCTTTTCCATGAAGATGATATAGTGTTTATCTCTCTTTTGCATATCGTCGCAACTTACTGATTGATATGGACTAATACTGTCACTGAGCGTGCATGAAGCACAGAAAACCGGAAATGGGCGAAGTCGAGCTGGACCTTGGACGATACGAACTACGTCGGCTGGGACGGCGAGTGAAGCTTGAGAAGAAGCCGATGGAGCTGCTCATTTTCCTGGCAGGGCGGCGGGAACAACTGGTTACACGACAGGAGATCGTAGCGAAACTTTGGCGCTCGGATCTGTTTGTCGATACCGAGACCAATATCAATAACATCGTGCGAAAAATCCGCACGGCGCTGGGCGACGATTCCGCAAAACCGCGCTTTCTCGAAACGGTCGTGGGTAAAGGGTACCGCTTCATTGGACCAGTGCGCGTGATTGGTCCGCGCTATCAGCAACCTGATTTTGAATCAGGCGTGGCGAGCGAGGTCCGCTCGGACAATATGGGCGAATGGAACGAGCGGCCGTCCTTGGCGGTGTTGCCGCTGATGCTTCTGGGGAATACCACGGATGACGATGGAATCTGCCTGGGATTCGCGGATGCGCTAGTCACGCAACTTGGAAATTTGCCGGGGGTGGACGTTCTGACAATTTCATCCGTACTGAAGGTGCCGGTCGAAGCGACGGCTGCAGAGACTGCAAATCGCCTTGGCGTACGCTTTGTAGTCCGCGGCGGCATTCAAATGTCAAAAGGCCTGTGGCGGCTCTCCATGGAAATGTTTGACGCCCACAAGCAGAGTGCTTGCTTCAGAAGGAAACGCGATCTGGATGTAAGCCGGCTGTCCGACCTTGAGGACGAAATGGCCAAGCAAATCGCCATGGCATTGAACCGGCCGCTGGGTCCACCGGTTGCACCGCGCCACCCTCGCTACAGCAAGGACCCGATGGCCTACTCAGAATTCATAAGGGCTTACCGGCTCAGTTCGTCCGGAAACCCGGGGGCTCTCGAGGAAGCGGCGCAGCGCTTGAGCAATGCGGTCAATCGGGATCCTGCTTTTTCCCTGGCACATGCCGCTCTTTCCTTCGTCTGCGCGACTCGCCATTTCGAGATGGATCCCACGAGCGCGTGGCTGGAGAAGGCGGAATTTCATTGCCGTCGCGCGCTCGAACTGGATCCGGATTTGCCCGAAGGGCATGTGGCCAACGCGTTTCTGTTATGGGGTCCGTCGAAGAACTTCCAGCACGTCGAAGCGATCGGGGAACTCAAGCGAGCGCTGGCGCTGCAGAACAATCAGCCGCACGCCTACAACCGTTTGGGCACGATCCTGGCCCACATCGGGCTCCTCGACCACGCCCGCGAAATGTATGAGAGAGGGCGTCCCTTTCATCCCAAGAAGGCAGTCAGCCACAGTGTTTTGCAGGTCCACATCTGGAATCAGGAATACGACCTGGCGCGGGAGGAGATTCAGGCATGGCGTGCCGAAAACCCTGGAAACAAGTATCCGGTCTGCTTTGCTCCGGTGCCGCCCATGATGACCGGAAACTGGAAAGAGGCAGAAACCCTGCTGAACGAGGCGGTCCAGCTCTTGCCTACCGAACCGCTCATCGTCAGTTTGCAGGGCGTCTTTTATGCGATGACGGGGAAAGAGGATCTGGCGCTCGATTGCCTGGCCAAGGCCAGTGCGAGCCCAAGGTCCTTTGGACACGCGCACCACAGCTACTATCAAATCGCATGCATCCTTGCGTTACTGGGGCGGCGGGAAACGGCGTTCGAGTGGCTAGAGCGGAGTGTCAGCTCCGGATTCGCTTGCTGGCCTTTCTTCCTGAAGGACCCTTGCCTCAAAAACTTGCGTGAGCATCCGGGGTTTGAGGTATTGGTGAGCTCATTGCAAGCCAAGTATCCTGATCGCCTGGGACTGCTTTAGTTTGGCGCATCCTTCTGTGCTCGCACGCAGCGGCTGCGAATCTGCGTGAGTCTCGAATCGTCGGCAAACGTTACCTTGCCGGATTAAGGAAGGTTAGCCCGTCATACGACCAGAATCCGTCCCAGACTTGGTTGCAGAGGTTGCGAGCGCAATCGCCTGGTTTCGTCGTGCGGCGAAACTTTTTGACAGCCTTCGCCTTATCTCCGGCTAGACCCTTATACTAGCCCCTTACAAGGGAGGGAACATGAGCTCAACCCACAACCCAGGGAGAGTCGCAGGGTTGCTCTATCTATCCCTGCTAGGTGCTCCCCTCCGCCTCGTCTATATTCCCAACACTTTGTTCGTGACCGGGAACGCGACCGCGACGGCCAACAACATTGCCGCGCACGAATTGCTCTTCCGTCTGGGAATCGTCGGCGACCTGCTCACCGGGACCATGGTTATCTTCCTCACCCTGGCTCTGTACCGGCTGTTCAAGGGAGTGGACCAGGACCTCGCTCGACTGATGGTGATCCTGGGGAGCCTGATGGTGACGCCAATCTACTTCCTCAACACGCTGAACGACGTCGCTGCCCTCCTGCTCGTGCGTGGCGCCGATTTCCTCTCCGTATTCGACAAACCGCAGCGCGACGCTCTCGCCATGCTGTTCCTCCGTCTGCATCACGGCGGCGTCGTTGCCAACGAGATCTTTTGGGGCCTATGGCTCTTTCCCTTCGGCCTGCTGGTGTACCGGTCACGCTTCCTTCCCAGGGTCCTGGGCGTCTGGCTGATCATCAACTGCTTCGCCTATCTGGCCGTCAGCTTTACGGGCTTGCTGTTCCCGCAATACGAGGCGAGGGTCTTTAACAGCGCCTTCCCCGCCATGCTCGGAGAGCTGGCGATCATGCTGTTGCTCCTGATCAAGGGCGCTAAGCCGCAACCGCTGGGCGCCGCAGCTTCATCGTTGGCTGCTGTTTAGTCTGCATTACTGGCGTTTGACAACTCTGGCGTTAAGCGTCATGCGAAGCCGCTCGCCGCTGGTCCCACTCACAATGCTTCGACCAGGTCACTTCGCGGATGGTCGGCCATCCGGAAGCTATCGCCAGAAAGAAGGAGCCGGCCGAGTAGTCTATGAGATAGGTCCTAAATCCGAGCAACTGGCAAACAAGCAGCGTAGCGGGCCGGCACGTTGCAATACGTGAATGCCAGCGACAAACAGGCGAGCGAACCAGCCAATCGCGCATTTGCGCAAACTCCTAAGGCAGAAGAGTCGGCTGCCTGGCCTTTCCATTCCCGCCACCGAGGCCGCAGGTGGGCCGTGGGAAATTGAGTTTCTATTCCGCACGGAGGGCGTCCACGGGATCGACTTTGGTGGCACGCATCGCTGGGATGTAGCTGGCCATCGCCGCGGCGGCGGCTAAAGCGGCCGCTACACCGGCGTACGTCAACGGGTCGATGGGTTTGACGCCGAACAGCAGCGAGTGCATCAGCCGCATGAGGCCGAGCGCCGCTACCGAACCGACGGCAATGCCGATGGCGGCGAGCCGCGCACCTTCCGCGATGAACATGCGCCGCACGGTGGAATGCTGGGCGCCAATCGCAACGCGGATGCCGATTTCGCGTGTGCGCTGCGCAACAGAGTAAGAAATCACGCCGTACAATCCAGCGACGCCCAGTGCGAAGGCCATGGCGCCCGCAATTCCCAACATGACCAAAGCGAAAGAAGTCCGCGCCAGCGATTTGTTGTAAAGATCCTCCAAGGTTTGCGGATTGGCGAGCGGCAATTCCTTGCTTACGGACCAGACAGCCTGGCTGATTTCCTGCATGAGCGCGCTGGACCCGGCGCGCGGCGTGCGCACGACGTAAGAAACGTCGGGAGTGGCGTAGAGCGGCTCGGGACCGAAATGATCCATTAGCAGCGGCCAATAGACAGTTTTGGGGGCGGGCTTATCCACGCCATCCGCTCGCTCATCCCCGACGACACCGAGCACCAGGCTTTCCAGCAGCAATTCGCGCGCAATTTGCCACCAGCCGGCGCCAAGGGCCGAGCGAATGGCGAGCTCCTGTTGGCGGCCTTGCGTGCGAACGAGCATTAGATTGGCGACATTGGCGCAGGCGATCAAAAGCACCAGTCCGGTGGTGCCCATGAGCACCCAGAGCACGCCGCCGATATCTCCCAACACGCTCGCCTTCAGCGATGTGAATGCGGGCGTGATACGCCACCGCTCGAAACTCGCGAGGGATAGTCCCGGAAATAGGGGAAAGCTGCGAGCGGCGACGGGAATCAGCCGCGCGCAATCGGCGCTTGCTTGCGCAAGCGGCACGCCAGGGTTGAGCCGCGCGATTCCGGAATAACTGAAATTGCCCAGGATGGTCTTGCTGCGGTCGAACTGCAAGGGCAATACCACGGCAGCCTTGGAGTCCATGAACCAGAAATTCCGAGGCAGCACGCCAATGACCTGGCGCGGCAGGCCATCGATGATGATGTTGTGGCCGATCACGGAGGCGTCAGAGCTGAACTTGGCGCGCCACAAACCGTACGCCAGCATCGCGGTAAGCGGGGCGCCGGGCGCGGCGTCCGCGGCGGAAAAGAGCCGACCGAGCAAGGGCTGCACGCCGACGATGGGCAGGACTTCGGAGGTCAGCTCGAGGCTGCGCACGTGTTCCGGTTCGGCGAGGCCGGTGAGGCTATTGGAGTTCTCCCTCCACAGCCCCACGGATTGGAACGAGCGTGATTGATCGGCATACGTGAAGTAAAGGAACGAAGCGGAGCGGCCATGGAGACCGATGCCGGGCACGTCGTGACCCAGATCAACCAGTTGTGCGGAATCGGGAAACGGAAGAGGCTTCAGCAGCACGTTCTCGATTACGGCGAAGATGGCGCTGTTGGCGCCGATGCCGAGCGCGAGAGTGAGAATGGCGACGGTGGTGAATCCCGGTGATCTGCGCAGCATGCGGAAGCCGAGGCGAATGTCCTGCAGGAGTTGCTCGAGCCAAACGAAACTCCACACCTCGCGTGTCTCTTCTTTGACGCAGGTCACATTGCCAAACTTCCGCAACGCCGCATAGCGCGCCTCTTCCGGGGTCATCCCGCGCTCAATGTTGTCCTGCGTCTCTCGGTCGAGGTGATCGCGAATGTCCTCATCGAGTTCCTGCAGCATCCGCTTGCGCCGCGTCATGGTTGGCCCTCCTGCTAACTGGGGCTCAGAATCCTGGCAATTGCACCCGTCAACTTATCCCACTTTTGAGTCTCAAACTGCAGCTGCCGCCTTCCCTTGGGCGTCAAGCGGTAGAACTTGGCCCGGCGGTTGTTCTCTGAGGTCCCGGCCTCCACGGTAATCCAGCGACGCTTGATGAGTCGGTGCAGGGCTGGATAAAGAGAGCCCTGTTCGACTTGCAGCACATCGTCAGACCTTAGTTCGATGGCCTTCGCGATGGCGTGCCCGTGCGTCGGCCCGAGCTGCAGCGTGCGGAGAATCAGCAGGTCCAGTGTGCCTTGCAGCAACTCAACGCGTTCTTCTTGCTCTTTAGTAGACATTCTAGGTGACGATATCTCACCTCTAGTAGAATGTCAAGGTGAGCTGGCCGGAAACGGCGTTCGAGGAAGCCGGACTGTTGGCAGTTCAATCGGGATTCCTAATTGCCTTTGTGTGGAGCGTTATTCCGCTCTGAGAGGGGGAATCTTGTTTTCGAGTTTGTGGAACTCCTGCATTTCACGTTGTGCTTTCTCGGGCTGGCCCTGCTTGCGGTATATCGCCGCGAGGCCGAAGTGCGCCTGTGCCGCCAGCGAAGTGTCTTTTTCGATTGAGAGTAAGCGGTTCCACGATTTCTCCGCCAACGCTGAGTTCCCTTCCAACGAAGCAGCCTTGCCGAGGGAATACAAGGTTTCCGGCATGTCCGGCTGCAAAAGATCAGAGCGTTCCAATTCTACGCGTGCTTCGCGGCCCTTTCCCTCCTGCAACAGCGCGGATCCCAAACGGTATGCTGCCTCGCCGCTACCTGGTTGAAACTTGGTTTCAAAGCGAAAGGCTTCCTCCGCTTTGTCCCACTGCGACGCGCCCGCGTAAACCAAACCGAGTTCGAGGTGCAGCCCAGGCAAATCTGGACGTTGCTTCAACGCCTGCGTATATTCCTTTTCGGCTTGCGGGAACTGCCGAAGAACAAAATAGTTTTCTCCCATGGCCTGGTGCGAACGGGCGGCATCGGGATAGGCGCTCATGAGAGCGTCAATGCTTCGCTTGGAAAGCAAGCCGCTGGCGCGGCCAAGATAGTACAGTAAATCAGGGTTGCCGGGATGATTGACCGAAGCAGCGCTGAGGTTTGCAACCGCCGCTTCATAGCGCCCGGCTTCAATTTGGGCAATGCCCAGGGCCTCCAGTGCGTGCACGCGTTCAAGATGAGGAATGGCTTCCTCCGCGTAACCCTGGGCCAACAAAGCATAGCCCAACTGCAGGTGCGCGGCGTCGAGGTCCGGGCTCAGCTCCAATGCACGTTTGAGCGCGGTGATAGCGGCAGGATAATCTCGAGTTTCAACGCATACTTCGCCCAGATCGAGAAACGCCTCCACCAAATTTGGATCGCTTTCCGTGGCTTTCCGGAATTCCTTGATGGCCAGGTCAAACTGGCCTTGCTTATGCGCCTCAACGCCTGCTTGCATGTGCTGAACTCCCTCAGGCGAAACGCTCTGAGAGGTCAGCCAAAGAAACAGCAGCGCGGTAGTCACGAATGCTCCGGCTCACGAATTTTCAGGAACTGGTCGGCGGGAACGTCTTTAAGCGTCTGGCGTACCCCCGAAGGCCATAATACCTCTATCTGTGCGGTCCTGGAGTCAGCCAAGCCGAAATGGAGGCGCTTGTCGTTGGAACAGTTGTAGCCAGCAGTTGAAGTTGTGATGCGAGTCTGGCCGTTCACGCGCACGCGCGCGCCGTACCCGTCACGATTGCTGCGGGTTCCCTCGAGGGTAATGGCCAGCCAATGGTTGGTACCGCCGCGGTTGAGTAAAAGGATGGGAGGGCCGCCGAGAGTCGTAATGATTACATCCATCCAGCCGTCGTTATTGAGGTCGCCAAAGGCGGCACCGCGCGCAGCGATCGGAGTCGTCATGCCGGAATCGGCAATTTCGAAGTGGCCTTTGTGATTCATCGCCAGGAACGGCAGCATTTTATATTGCAAAGAGGAGTCAATTTCTTGGACGTTGTCAAGAACGTGGCTTTGCGCAGCGAACAGATCCTTCCAGCCGTCATTGTCGAAATCTTCCAAAGCCACGCCCCAGCCCGAACTGCCGGAGGTCAAGCCGCCCAGGCCGGTTTCGAGGCTCTCATAGGTGAAAACGCCGCCACCGTCGTTATGAAATAAACTGTAAAGCTGGCGCGGGAGTACAGTGACGATGATGTCGGGGCGACCATCGTTATCGTAATCTTGAAAGACCGCTCCCATCCCCGAAATAGCCTTGCCATCGGCCGTCAGCGCGGTCCCGGAATCCAGGGCCACCTCTTCAAAAGTGCCGTTGCCTTTGTTGTGGTAGAGGTATTGCTGCATTCCGTCATTGGACACAAAAATGTCCGTGAAGCCGTCCTCATCGTAGTCCGCGAACGCAACGCCCAGCGCCCGGCCCTTCCTGGCCGCAATCCCCGAACGCTCGCTGACATCCTCAAACGTGCCATCTCCCCGATTGTGATAGAGCAGGTTGGCAGTCCTCGGAAATTCACCTGGGGGGCAGTACGTTTTCCAGGAGCCGCCGCAAATCTTGTTGTGGTCGGCGTCCCATTCCATGTACCGGGTGACGAAGAGGTCGAGGTGGCCGTCGTTGTCGTAATCGAAGAAGCCCGCGGAACCCGACCAGCCTCCCCCCGCGACGCCGACCTTGGCGGTCACATCCGTGAAAGTTCCGTCGCCGTTATTGTGGTAGAGAACATTTTTACCATAATTCGAAACAAAGAGATCAGGATAGCCATCGTTGTCATAATCGCCCACCGCCACCGCTATCCCGTAGTTGCCATTGCCCGCATTGGCCAGCCCGGCAGCTTGCGTGACGTCTGTAAAGCTCCCGTCGCGATTCTGGCGGTACAGCCGGTTCCAGTAGCGCGGGTCGCTGCGCTCGAAATTCTCCGGAACGCGCAGCCCCTCCGTTACCCGTCCACCGTTCACGAAAAAGATATCTAGGAGGCCGTCGTTGTTGTAATCAAAGAGCGCTACGCCGCCCGGCATCGTCTCAATCAGGAATTTATTTCGCGTGGGCGAATTCTGGAGAATGAAATCAACGCCCTGCAGTGGCTTCACTTCAAACATGGGCGCAGTGGCAGGGGGCGTTCCAGGATAAAGAGAGCCGCCAAACATTGGGGCACCGGCAGCAAGCGCTCCGAGACGCAAAAAATCTCGGCGGTTGAAGGTGCGATGCATCCTAGGATGAAGCATTCGGAATTTTGTCACAGGTTGCCCCAAGGCTGCACGCGGCTGGCTAGCAAATGGCATTGACGAATGCGGGGCAATCAAAGAGGCGGTAGGTCAGGATGGATTGTCGAGCCATAAGCCGAAGATTGAATTGAGCTGCGGGGGCTTCCTTCAAGGCACCCCCGCAGCCAAGGCGGTTAGAACGCGAACTTCAATCCGAACTGAATGAGTCGCGGGCTGTTGATTGTGCTAGTTACTTGCCCGAAGCCGCTGTTGCCCAAACCTGTGTTCGGTGGCCCAAACTGTGGGTGGTTCCAGATATTAAAAAACTCCGTCCGGAATTCGAGGTTGAACCTGTCATCCGAACCGAAGTATGTCCTCTTAAATAGCGCGAAGTCCCAGGCGTCAACTCCCGCTTGCCGTAAAGTCGGATCTACGCGGGACTCGTTGCCAAAGGTGTAAGGTGCGGGATCCACGAAGCATGAGGTATTAAACCACTCGACCGTGGTTCGGGGGCCACCCTTGTCGCACCCTGCTACTACGTTGGGCCTGATGGTTCCCGTACCCAGCGACAAAGCGGAAAGGAGATTCGGGTTGGAGTCGCTGATTTTCAGTGGGAAACCCCGCTGGAAGGTGGTGACACCGTCGAATCCCCACCCATTAACAACTTTGTCCTTAATTCCGGTTGCGTCCGACATGAACTTCTTTCCATGGCCGATGGGCAGGTCGTAAACGTAGCTGATCACGAGGCGTTGAGAAACGTCTTGAGCCGATAACGAATACTCATTGTTGAGGTTGTAATTATCCTGGGCATTGGGCACGCCGCCGGTGGTGGAACCTTCCAGCCACGAAGTCAGGGTGTCGGTATTGGAAAGGAGCTTCGCGTTGGTATAGGCGGCGAGAATGCTTCCGCCTCCAGGGAATCGCTTGGTTACCGTGACTTGGAACGCGTTGTACCGGCTGCTGCAGCAGGGGTAACCCTGAATGTTAAGCCCGGTGTACTGTGGGTAGGGACGGTCTAACTGCCCCTGAATCAAGTTCGCGGGTCCCAAACTACCAGGCAAATTGAGGCTGAAAGGGTAGTTGGCGGCGCCGACTTTTTGAGCAATAGTCACGGGCTGACCCGCGGCGTATTGAGCAGCGGCCTCGGCGATACGGGAGTCGGGGATCTGGTCGATGTTGGTGTTAAATTGTTGTAGGTGAACGCCGTGTGCTCCCGCGTAGGCCACATCCGCGAAGATGCCCCAAGGCAATTCTCGTTGGACGTCGATGTTCCACTGCTCCACATACCCGGGCTTATAGAAGGTGTAGCCGTTGGGCTGGAGTGGAGTCTGCGCTATGCCGAACGCCGATACATTCGGTTGAGGATTTCGTCCAGCCGAGGCTTGCAGATTCGGACCAAACGGGCCTGCTGCCGCACAGCTGAAGTTGGCAGCCCCACCGGTGCCGCTCATAGTGCACTGGCTGGCGTTGAGAGCGCTCGCCGGATAGAACCCCGCATTGTTGCTGGCAAAGAAGGTCGAAGTTGCGCTGACGGTTGGATCGATATAAGGGTTAGTTCCGAAGGAAACAAAGTTGGGAATATAGAAAATACCGTACCCGGCGCGAACGACTGTCTTTGAGTTGAACGCGTAGGCGGCTCCCAACCTAGGGGACCATTCATCTTCGGGGAGCGGCAGGTTGTTTCTGCCTTTGTTTACCCCAGTTTTGACCAAGAAGAGATCGCCCGGGCAACTGCTGCCAGGCGTCCCGCTGCAACCGGTCACCGTGCCATTGGTAGCCTTCTGATCGAAATAGGTCAAACGGTCGAAGCGTTCCGACCAGGGACCCGCCAGTTCATATCGCAGTCCAAGGTTCAAGGTCAACTTGTTTGAGAGTTTCCAGGTATCTCCAGCGTAAAGAGCCCGGTAGACCTGTTTGCCTGCTATCGGTGCGGAGATAACCAAAGATCCCGTGGACTGGTTACCGAACGCCGCTCCCGCTCCCAAGCCGAACCCCAGGAGGAAGTCAGCATAGTCGTTCCCAAGGACGGCACCAGCATTGCTGGCCAAAGGCGCAGTCCAGGTTCCGTTGAAGGAGATCAACCCTCCGCCCGTGTTTGTCTGTAGATAGTTGTCATAACTTTCTTCCAACTGCCCACCAAAAGAGAACGTGTGTCGTCTCCAGATCTTGGTGAACTGTGGAGAAAGGTTCCATTGCGTGTCGTGGTCATCAATGGCGCTCTGACCTTGGCTGCATGAGATATTCCCCGAATTGGACCCGTCACTAACCGCGAAACACGGCGTCAGCGGGGTGCGTTCCGTCGTGGGAACAATTGAGTTGTATTCGGCAGGCCAACCCTCCTTGGTCATGTCGAAACCGGAAAGGATTGGTCCCCGCAGATAGTGGTAACGGCTGATGCTGGCGTTCACGCTGGCCGTCAATGTCTGGCTGAGTGCATCGGTCCAGCCCACCGCAAGGCTCTTGCTCCGAGTGTTCTCCGCGCAGCGGTCTTTGCAGAGGCCGGTGCCGTAGGGGTCCTGAGCCAAGCTGAGCTCTTTAAAGTAGGTAAACCGGCCGAACAAGTGCTGGCTGTTGGTTATATTCTGGTCCACACGAGCGACATACTCGTCGATGTCTCCGCCGGTGCTGGCCGCTTTCGTGAAGTTGTTGAGCGTCCCTGACCCTGTGGGACTCGCGATTAACTGCTTCAGGAGGTAGGCGGAGGTCGGATTGATGTAGGGAATCGTGGTGCCGGGATAGTTGCCCGTGAGATCGTTGTTGGCAATCGGCGCGCGCTGGTTGCTCCCTGTCACCGGGTTTACCGACAGAGGATCGTACAGCTGGTGGATGAATGCTCCGCTGGAGCTCTTGTCAGCACAAATCCCGCCTGGCCCGGTGAAACCGGTTTGGCATAGGTCAGAGAAATTGCCGGTGCGCTCCGCAGCCGTCGGAACGGTCGTTTGGAAAACCGTTGCCGCGCGTTGCCGGTATCCTTCATAACTGCCAAAAACGAATGTCTTGTCTTTGACGACCTTCCCACCAGCTGTGCCGCCAAACTGGTTCTGCACGTAGGGTGGGGCTTGATTCTTCTTACTGCTTTCTATTTGAGAAGCCTTCAGGAAAGCCTCGTTTGCGTCTAACACCCTGTTGCGGAGGTATTCGTAAGCCGAGCCGTGCCACGTGTTGGTTCCCGATTTTGTGCTAAAGTTCATGATCCCGCCGGAGAATTTGCCCCATTCCGGACCCACATTGTTGTATTGCACCTTGAATTCCGCGATCGAATCCTGCGTGGGCACCACCAAAGGCAAATTGATGTATCCAATGTTGAGCGGCTGGCCATCCAAATATTCCGCGCCCTGATTTGCGAAAGATCCCCCGATTTGATAATTGCCTAAGTCAAAGGGGTTTTGCCCGACGATATTATTCATGGCATGGCCTTGTGGAACCACCGAAGGAGACAGCGTGGCAAGGTTGTAGACGTTCCGGCCATTCAGCGGAATTTCGTTGGCCTTGCGCTGATCCACCACCTGCCCGAGGGAAGAGGAGTCTGGCTGCAGCAACGGCGTCTCGCCGGTGACTTCGACCGTTTGCGAGACTTGGCCGAGTTGCATGGTCATGTCAATGCGGGAAGTCTGTTGCACCTCAACAACGACGTCGGTATGCGAGATGCGTTTAAAGCCGGTTTTCTCGGCATCCACCCGGTAGCGGCCTGGGAACAGATTCGTAAACTGGTACAGACCATCCGTGCCGGTGGTCTGAGCGTGCTTTTCGGATGTACCAAGATTGGTGAGAGTGACCTGCACATCGGCGATGGCGCCCCCAGTGGTGTCAGTTATGATCCCTGAAACGGTCCCATAGGTCGACTGAGCGTAGGAATGACTGCAGAATACTCCCAGGAAAACAAGACAGAACGCCAACCCCAATACAAAGGCAAAATCTGAACGCAAGTTTCTCATTGTTACACGCTCCCCCCACTTCCGCGAGCTGCCGAAGACTGCACCGGTAAGACAAACTTCCGCTACGGAGGTCCGCACGGCGGAACTCTTCCCCTCTACACCTCTCCCTCGACTATTTGCTCTGCCTACTATTACGAAAGGACTATTCGATTTGTACCATCAGAGCTCTCGGGTCATGAGGGCACAGTGGAGAAGCGCGGACAAATGTGCGCGCAAATCCGCAGGCGCACGCGCAGCGAGATGGAGATTTGTATCCGACAAAGACTTACGGGTGATTTGCTTCGTTACGAAGTAGTGCGTACAAGAACGGTTTGCTGGTTGGTTTATGGCTGCCGCCACGCGGTTCGACGGTGACAAAGACGGCATCAATCTCCGCTAACTGCTTGGGGTCGTCAAAGCGCATCACCCAGCGGCGATTTGACTCATTGTCCATATAGAGTATGCCAAGATTCTTGGGCGCGGCCTGCTCTCCCTGAGGCGCGTCCCGCTGGCCCCACACCTGAAAAGTGCTGGCATTGACCGCTCCAGGCTCGCGATCGAGATCGAAGGCGTAGAAGATCAGCGACTTTCCCTGGGTATAGAAAACCCGGCCGAACGGCTTTTGTGTGCGGCTGTTGCCGTCGACATCAAACACGTCCGTAATATAGAGCTTTCGGGCTCCCATCAATTCGCGGATATCCCTGTCGTAGCTGAGGAACTGACTGGTTTCCTCGAGCCGGCGTTGCTGGTCGCGATTTCTGGCGGTGAGTTCGTCGACCTTCGCTTCCATGGACGAGGTCCGCAGCACAGCGGTGTCGCGCTCGGTGCGGAGAGTAGCAAGCTCCGCCTGGTTATTCGCGTAAGCCTGGTTCAAAGTCTGGAGCTGAGCGTTCAAAGAATCGCGTTCCTGTGAGAGGGTTCGCAATTGCACCTCAGATTGGCCGCCCACGGCTGTTAGTTCGCGAACATGATCTTCCAGCGCTCGCAACGCCGACCGAAGTTGCGCCAGTTCCTGGCCTTTTTGCGAGCTTTCCAGTTCCAATTGAGCGAGTCTTTTGGCTTGGGCGGCTGACAATTCGTCCGCCGATTTTTTTTCGGCAGAGAGCTTTTCGAGGCTAATGGAGTCCACCAAAGGAGGCCGGCTGACGCTGGGCCGCGTCTGGGTTCCGGCGCCCAGGCGGTAGGCTCCATAGGCCACCGAGAAGATGAGGCTCGCCGCAAGGACCATCCTTGCGAGAGAACTGGCGGTGGCTTGTCGCAAAACGTCAACCGGGACCCCGGTGGGCGCCTGGCTTTTGCCCTGTGAGGTGGTTTGCTGATCATCCCGCACGCTCTCCAACAATCGCTCCCGGGCGGGCGCACTATCCCAGCTTCCCTGCGCGTGTCCTTCCGTGTGCATATCCGCAAGGACGGTCATTCCTTGCGTGGTCAGGATTTGGTACTGGCGGAAGACCTCTCGGCATTTTTCGCAAAGCTCCAGGTGCGCCTGCAATTCGGGCAACTCTGAGCTCTCAAGAGTGCCCGAGGCCGCCAATGCACAGAGTTGTTTGAAATCGTCGTGTTCGTCGCAACCACCCGGTGTCTTTATCATCGTTTGGCTATCCGAAGCTTCTGAATAAAAGCGCTCTTACGCAGGTGTTCCAGGCCACGGTAAAAATGGTGCCGCGTGTTTCCCAATTGCTGGTTGAGCTTTTGGCAGATCTCCCGCAAGCCCAACCCCTCGAAATAAAACAACTCGAGCGTCATGCGCTCAACGGCCGGCAGGTCGGCAAAAGCCTTCTCCAGAAGTGCGCGGTTCAGCTTCGCGCCTACTTCGCGGTCCAGATCCGTGCCGCCCAATAATGTATCATCCAAGGAGCCCAAATCTGTACCAGCATAGAACCCGCGACGAGCCAAATGAGCCTTTCTGTCGAGCGCGCGATGAAGAGCCACCTGCAGGATCCAGTTCTTTACCGTGCCCTTGGCCCCGTCAAAAAGCATGGGTTTCTTATACAGGTAGAAAAACGCCTCCTGCACGACATCCTCAGCCTCGCCGCGATCGCGAACTACCCCGTAGGCAATCCTAAACACCAGGCGAGCGTAACGGTCGAACAATATCTCCAAGGCGCCTGAATCGTTGGACTGGAGGCGAGCCATGACTTCCTTATCGCTGGGAATGACCCGTTCAGAAACATCCGGCAAGGTAGCCGGAGGCTCCTGGATTCTTTCTATTGCAATGGAAATTGTAAACGGGCGTCTTTGCGGAACAGAACTCATGCGTTGGTCCCCAATGAGCGTTAAACGCCATGTTGCTGATGTCATCAGCAACGCACCCTTGCACCGAGGAACTCCCCAGTCGAAACTCGTATTTTGTACCTAAGACCATACACCAGATGGAGCGAGTTAGAAGATTTTTCGATACAAATAAACCGATTTGTTTTCTTTTCGTAGGGACCTGCCGTCCTGGTACAGAATCGCCCGCAAATGCGTATTACTTTAAATGTGGGCATGACTATTCGTCTTTTGTCAAAACAAGAACTTAAGGGCAAACTGCACCAGCCTCGGATTTGTGCCCGCGGCTTCCGCCGTGACGACCCCGAAATTCGGATTGTTGGCAATGCAGCACACCGTGTTTGGTGGGGCGAATTGCGTTCTGTTGAAGAGGTTCAAGAACTCCGTGCGAAACTCCAGGCCTAACCTCTCATCGGGCGCGAATCTCGTCCTCTTGAATATCGCCACGTCAAAATTGGCAATCCCATCGGAACGCAATTGCGGATCCACACGCGCCTCGGTACCGAATTTGAAATCCGCCGGCGCAGCAAAACATCCAATGTTAAACCACCGTTCCAGCCTGGAGGTGGCCGTCCCAGGCACAAGGGCATCACAGCCGGGCACAACATTTGGGCGCGATCCCCCGCCGAAAAGCGTGGTGCCGTTAACTTGCCCGTTCGTAAATACCAGCGGGAAGCCTCGCTGGAAAATAGTCACGCCGTCAACTCCCCATCCCCCCAGGATTTTGTCCAACGTTCCCCCAGCGCCGGCAAGATACTTCTTGCCCTTGCCGACAGGAACATCGAGAACGTAGCTGATCACCAGACGCTGAGGGACGTCTTGCGAGGATAAGGAGCGCTCTGCACGCAAATTGTTATTGTCCTGAATCGCTCCCACGCTCGGCTCCAGCCAAGCCGTCAGTGTGTCTGTGTCGCTGATGAGCTTCGCATTGGTGTAAGCAACCAACAACGAACCAGCGGCTGCGAAGCGCCTCTGCAACGTGAGCTGGAAGGAGTGATAGATGCTGTCGTACGATCCCTGTCCGGCAAGCTGCAGGCTAGTGTATTGCGGGTAGGGACGAAGAAGTTGCCCGATGGTCGTGGTGGGCCCCGTGAGCGCCAAGGCCTGACCATTGGCGAAAAACGGATTGGGAGTTGCGTGTACCAAAGTTACGTTCTGTCTCGGATCAGGAAGGGAGGGATTGACTTGCGAGGCTGCCTGCGCAAGCAAAGCGTCGGAGATTTGATTGATCTGCTGGGAATACTGCGGCAAGTGCGTTCCCTTGGACCCCACATAGGCGGCTGACACAAAGAAGCCAGCCGGCAACTCCCTCTGTAGGTCCAGGTTCCACTGTTGGACGTAGCCTTCAGGGTGGTCACTTGGATTCGCTTCGGTGATGGATTGCACAACCTGGGTCAAGTATTGCTGCGTCCCCGTGGCGCCCAAGCTCCGCCCCGGCGGCGCCGCAATTCCCGCCGGAAACGGCAGAGCGATGGTGTTCACCGGGTGAGTCCCGTCCACGGTTCCTGTATACGTAGTAGTTCCAGCGTTGACCATATCATTCAGAGGGTTAAGGGCGAACGCCACGTAGTTTGGAATCCAGAAGATCCCGTAGCCTCCGCGGACTACCATTCTCGAATCGATGCTGTACGCCAGACCAAGCCGGGGCGAGAATTCCATTTTCTCAAGCGGGATGTTGTTCCGGTGGCCTGGGCCTACCAAGAACACGTCGCCTTTTATGGCACTCGAGCCTGCTGGAAGAAACTGCGACAGGTGATTCGGTGCTGTTGGGTCGAAGTAGGACAGCCGGTTGAATCTTTCGGACCAGGGTCCCTGCAGGTCGTATCGTAGCCCCAGATTCAGAGTCAGCCTGTTCGTTGGGTGCCACAAATGGTCAAAATACAAAGCCCGGTAAATCTGCTGACCCGCGGTGAAAGCGGGAACGACGGCTTGAGCAAAAAAATGGTTTTCAAGATTGTTGAAATTATCCGCATATCCAAGCAGGAAGTCGGCAAAGGGAAAACCCGTGCCGGATACGCCAGGCAAGGAGGTGAAGCAGGCTTGGCCAGAAACGCAGAAGTCGAAGGACCCGCTGGCAATGTTGGACTGCGCGTAGTTGTCGCGTCCGACCTCGAACTGGAAACCCAAATGATATTGATGGCGCCCCCGCAAGATGGAAAGGGACGGCGAGAGGTAATACTGCGTGTTGCGGTCCTGAATGAAACTTTGCCCCTGGGAGCACATGATGCTGTCCGCAAAGTTTGCGACGCAAGGCGTGGGCGGCGTGCGCATCTCTGTTGGGACCGCTTCGTTATAACTCGCCGGCCAACCGATCGTGGTGAGGTCAAAACCAGAGCGCTTGGGGCTGCGGTTATAGCGGAACCGGCTGGCAGTGGCATTGAATTCAAATACGGTGGTGGGATTAACGTTGTATGTGTACCCGACAGCAAGGGCGTTGCTGTGATAGTCCTCCGCGCAGCGGTCCGCGCACAGACCGTTTTCGAGAGGATCGATAGGCAGGTCCAACACGTGCCAGTAATTAAAACGCAAGAACAGTCTCTGCTTTTTGGTGAGGTTATGGTCGAGGCGCATCACGAGTTGATTGTGGTCTCCGCCCGTAGGAGCGGCGGTGGCGAAGTTATTGGCCATTACGTTTGAGTTGGTGGGCGCGGGCCACAGATACAGCAGTTTCGTGGAAGTATCGTTAATGCGGTTGGCAGGAATAGCGTTGTTCAGAAATGCTGTAGGAGCAGCGGTGCTCCCCGGGCATACACCCTGCGCGTTCACGCTTCCAGCACATGGATCGTAAATCTGGTTAATCACTCCCGGCTTCCCGCCCGCGTCCACCGTTCGATCGTTGCAGATGCCCGCGGTGAAACCCGACTTGCAGATTTCCGAAAAATCGCCCGCTCTTTCCCTTGCATCGGGGACCGTGGCCGTGAATGGCTGGCTTGTTCGCAAGCGAAAGCCTTCCACGCTAAGAAACCAAAATGTCCTGTTTCGCTCTCCAAGGTGTGGAATGTTCCATGGTCCGCCGGCATTCGCGCCGAATTGGTTTTGTACCCAAGGAGGCCTCGGCCTCTGGCCGGCATTCAAAAAATAATCGTTGGCATTGAAGACCTTGTTGCGCAGGTATTCATACCCTTCTCCGTGGATCGAGCTTGTGCCGGACTTGGTGCTGAGGTTGGTAACTCCACCGGAGAACTTGCCCCACTCTGGTCCCAGATTGCTGGTTTGCACCTTGAACTCCTGAATGGAGTCCTGCGTCGGGATCAAAACGGGCAGGTTGATGTAACCGATGTTCAACGGCTGGCCATCCAGATACTCCGCGCTCTCGTTTCCAAACGAGCCGTTGACCTGGTAATTCCCCCAGCCAAACGGATTCACTCCCACAGGCGTACCCGTGGAACTCCCTTGTGGCACCACGGACGCCGCCAGCTCGATCAGGTTAAACACGTTGCGCCCATTCAGAGGCAGTTCATTCACCTTTCGCCGCTCCACCACCGTGCCCACGGTCGAAGATTCGGTATCCAGCAGCGGCGCTCCGCCACGTACCGTGACGCTCTCCGACGCGGAACCCGGAACCATTTCAAAATTGATTTCCAAGGCGTCTTGGACGTGAAGAATGAGATCCGACTTGATGACCACCTTGAATCCAAGTTTCTCGACTTCGATGCGATACGTGCCAGGGGGAAGGTTCGTAACGTAGTAGCTGCCAGTTTGGTTAGTGATGGTTTCGTAGCGAATGCGCGTGCCAGAGTTGATGACGATGACCTTTGCCACCGGGATGACGGCTTTGCTGGGGTCGGTAACGCGCCCCGTCATTGATGCGTTTGTCGATTGCGCCTCAAGAACAGCGGGCACTGAAAGAAGAATCACAATAAAAAGCAACAGGGGCCGCAAAGCCGCTACCCCGGATGGCGCGCGAAGGCGGACGAGTCCAGCGGCGGGAGTGGAGTCTGTTCTGGTTGTGTGTCGCGGGCTCAAAGCAAAAGGGAGGATACACCCATGAAGGAGCTAATTGCTGTTTTGTTCGCCCTTTGTGCGATTGGCACTGACTTGGCCTAGAAAGAAACCAGAACCACACTACCGAGCGGGGATTTTCAGGAACAACTTAAACTCGTTGACGACATGAGCTGGCAATTCGCAGGCAGTTTTCTTGGGGAGAAGGTCGTGTCCTGCGCCATCCACTTCAAAGAGGGTGTGTGAGGCGGGGATCAGTTCTAGAGCGGACTTCCTTTCCGCAATGGTGCCGAAGGTATCGCGGGTACCGTGAGCGAAAAATGCAGGCTTGGTGAGCTTGGGTAAATGACATGACTGGTGCGAAGCTAAACGGGTTTTTTCGGACGATGAAGGGGGTACGAGAGCAGGAGTCCAGAAACGGGGTTTTAGGAAACGTCTGTTGACTGTCCGAGACCCTCATGCCCAAAGGGCCAAGTCGTAGCTCAACCGATACGCGTCGGTGTAGCGTTCTAACTCGTGCATCCGGTGGTCGGTCCATTTGCTTGTCAGAATCGTGTTAACCAAACAGTCTTCGCATCAGAAGTATTTGCGCAGATCCATCTCGTTATACATGCTTGCTACCTGGTCGCCGTAGCCGTTGAACATAAGGGTAGGCCGCCTGAAATACTCGCCCAATCGCCGCTCCTTCGCTTGACTCGATCGGGGACCATCCACATTTGGGTTTACGTTGGAATAGAAACCGTACTCGCGCAGATTACTCAGGCTCCAGGTTGTTGGGGGTTGTTCCTCCACGAATCGAATCCGCACGAGCGACTTGATGCTCTTGAATCCATACTTCCAGGGAACCACCATGCGCACCGGCGCGCCATCCTGATTGGGAAGCGTCTCGCCATACATCCCCACACAGAGAAGCGCCAGCGGGTGCATCGCCTCATCGATCCGCAATCCTTCGCGGTACGGCAACTCGATGCCAGAGTTTTTCCCTTCGGGCATCTGCCGCGGGTCGTAGTAGCTTTGGAAAGCCACGTATCGGGCTTTCGGAGTAGGCTCCACTAGCTTGGCCAAGACGCTAAAAGAGTAGCCGATCCAAGGCACGACCATGCACCACGTGTCGACGCACCGAAACCGGTAGACCCGCTCCTCAAGTGGCGCCAGCTTCATGATCTCACCCATCGTGAATGTCCGGGGCTTCCTCACTTCGCCTTCGACCGAGACACTCCACGGCGACGTCTGAAAAGTCTTGGCGTTCTCGGAGGGATCTTTTTTTCCTGTGCCGAATTCATAGAACATGTTGTAGGTTGTCACATCATCGTAGGACGTTTGCTTCTCGCCGGTGCTGTAAGGCCATTTGACCACTCCATCTAGCTTTACAAGGACTGAGCCAGTTGCAGAACCTGGCAGAGGGGGCGCCGGGCTCTTCCAACCTGTTGCAACTCCGCTGGTTGCTAACAGTCCCAGTAGGAAGCTTCGGCGGTTGGTGTATACGCTCTTCGGCGTCACGTCCGCATAGGTCAAATCAGGCGCCCGTTTCACTAGCATCTTCACCCTCCTAGAGTGTCTTCAGGAATTCAATCAAGTCGTTCAACTGTTCCTTGCTCATGTCCGACGTCACCCCGTGCTTGTCGCTCGCGTTGTACTTCGTCCAGATTTCCTCCAGGGATAACGCTTCGCCGTTATGCAGATAAGGGGGCCTCTCGTAAACGCGGTCAAGCTGCGGAATGTCAAAGCGGCCTGACGTGTCGTACTTGGAAGCGGTTCCAACGTCCGTGCTGATTCTTGCAGTGTAGTGGGTCTCAGGAGTGTGGCAGGTGTCGCAATTCTTCTTAAAAAAAATCTCCCTGCCCCGCTCCTGTATCGGCGTCAGCTGGCCATCCGCGGCAAGGTGCCGATTCGCAGGGAGCGGGATGGACTTGATGAATCCTACCAAATCTTCTAATTGGTCGTGACTGAAACCCTCGGATTGAAAAAGAAATGTCGCGATCCGCAGCCCGCATTGAGTCTCAAGATCGGGATTATGCCCGTTCCACTTGTAGGGTGCCGTCTCGGCGATGCCCCTCAGCGTGCGATTCAACACACGGTCGCGTCCCAGTTGAGGTGTTTCAAGATTCCACGCAAGGCCGTCGATGTGGTTGTCAGGATGGCAAGTCGCACAGGCAAACTGCCCCTGGAAACAATAGTGCGCATCGTGGAACAACTGCTCTCCGTGCCGTAGAGCCGTGATTCCGTTTGGGCCGCCCAGGTCAATCTTGGATTTCACCTGAAGACGCTTTATGTCCACGACAGTCAAGTTGTCATCCAACCGATTAGCGATGTAAGCGAGGCGGCCGTCCGGCGAAACCGCGACCGCAGTGGGATTCAACCCGGTGGGCAGACGGCCCACAACAAACTCTCTAGCCGAATCCAGGTGGTTGGGAAGGTCTTCCTTCCGCCCGTGGCGCAACAGACGTTTCAGCTTGGAGGTGTCGATAATCGAGACGACATTCGCCTCCGATGAAGTCACCAGCGTATATTGCCCGTCGGGTGTGAAAGCAGCCCCGTTTGTGCCCGCGTAGTAGTAATCCATGTCGTCGAGGAGGACCTGCGCGACCTTAATGTTTCCTCGCTGCCTCTGAACTCTTGAACCCGGCTGGATAATCGCCACGCCGTGCGTGACGATCCATCCCTGGCTCACCCGTATGAGCGGGCCCAGATTCTTCGGCCTCATGAACGGAACGAGAAGATACCCGCCAACTCCTGCAGGCGCTTCCGCAATGTGCCGGAGTTCGACAACTCCCGGGATGAGTATGCGCTGTGCGGCGACTTGCTTCCCGGTGTCAATCACCGTCAACTCAGACACCGGCGGTTCATCCGGCGGAGCTACGTGCGGAAGCAGATTCGACACGTACACGGACCGGCCGTCGCGGGATAGCGTCACCTGGTGGGGCGAGCGCCACGCCGCCAGCCGCTTGATTTCTACTCCTCGAGAAAGATCTAGGAGCGAGACATCGTTTCCGATGCTGTTTGCGACATACAGGACCTTACCCGCTCGGTCTGTTGTTAGTCCGACAGGACCCCACCCCACCGGAAGTGTGCGGCGGACCGAAAATGTTTTTGCGTCAATCTCACTGACGGTGTCGCTCCATGAGTTCGAAACGTAGAGTCTCTCGCCGTCGGGTGAGACAGCCACGTCTTGTGGTCTGTGCCCGACAATTGCTCTGCTGATGACGCGCCGTGTATGCAGATCGACGGCAAGCACGGAATCGTCATCCTCGCAGACAACGTATAACTTCGAGCCGTCAGGGGAGAATCTCAGCTCTACAGGTGTGCGGTAGTTCGCTGGCACAGCCGCGGACGGCTGGACTCCAGGCGGTGCAGCAGCGCTTCGGGAGGCCACGAGCACACCGGCAAAGGCAGCGGCTGCAAAGAGTGCAGAAAGAATTGCATTTGTCCGGAGTCGCCGTGCCCTGTGAACAGTAGACATTATTTCCTTACTTCTTGAGCGACGTGTTGGACCCGCATAGTTCCGCGGCACTCAGAATCTAATCGGCCTTGATGTGCTCAAGTATTTGCACCGTTCCTGCCGGCTACTTCTTCAGCGAACGAATGAACGCAACCATGTCCTTCACCTGATCCGGTGTCATAGTCTTGTAGAGAGGCATCTTCGGCGGTTTGCCATTCGTGATGATGCCGCCCAGATCGGCGTCGCTCTTCTTCTGTACATCGGCGGAGGTGAAGTCAGGAGTCTTCATTGATTCTTTGCCCTTGCCATCCGCTCCATGACACATCGCACACTTGGCCTTGTACATCGCCCTTGCATCCGCGACATCGGCATTCGCGGGCAAGCTGAACAGGCAGGTACTTGCCAGCAATGTCGCGACCAGCGTCATCGCTCCGAGGTTCTTCGTAGTTGTCTGCATTTTTCTCTCCCTGATTAGATTTCGGCGAGGGCCGTTTCTGCTTCCCCCCGTATTTCAAAACCCGATCGCGCATTAAACAAATTTAATGGCGCAACTCCGCCGTCTCCACTTTGCCCGCATTATTTTCAATTTGTCGAATGTACAGGCGTAGTCCTAGCAAGACGGCGAGGATGATTCCCAAGGACAAACCCAAGCCTCTTCGGCGGCGGTCGCGCTCAGCCAGTGCTGCTCGGCCCTCGGCTTGCGTTTTTGCAGCAATCTGGAGACCAGTTTGGATGTCCTGTTCAACGAGGTCGGTTTTGAAACTATGGATGGTGACGCGCGCCTTGGTGAGAGAATCTCTGGCCTGATCCTGCTCCGTCCGTGCCTCACTGACCTCCATACCTGAGGATTCGGCCACACCCAATATTTGATCTGCCGCTTTGACGGCGCCATCCAGTTGCTCCAAGTCCTTCAGCATTTTCGCCCTAGCCTGATCGCAGGTGTCACCGGGTTTATGGCAGCGCATGCAGACAGCATCGGGGCCCGTGCCGAGTTTCGCGTCTGTGGGAAAGGCTACGCCATGGTTGCTGTGGCATACCACACATCCGGGAAGACCGGCGGATTGAAACGCCGCCTTGTGCGTGCTTTTGTCGTACATCTGCGCCTGAAAAACGTGACAGTTCGCGCAAACATTTCTTACTGAATCTATTCCTGGCGGAGCGGCGCCATGATTGCCGTGACAAGTTGGGCAGGTCGGCGCACTTAAATCTCCACGAACTGTCATCGCTTCGTGGTGCACACTCCGGTTGTAGCTGGCGTATTGGTCCGTGGGGATGCGATATCCTTGCATGTAGTTGGCGTCGGAGTGGCACCGGGAACAGGTTTGCGCCACGTTCATAGGGTTGATTTTGGAGCGCGGGTCGCTCGCCGGACGCAAGTCGTGCACACCATGACAGTCGATGCAGACGGCTACCTTGGTATCTCCCTGCACCAGCCGCTTGCCGTGCACGCTGGTCTTATACTGGGTCAACTGGTCGGTACGCAACGAAGGGTTGTATCTGCGCATGAACGCGCCGTCGGAGTGGCAATGGCCGCAGAGTTCGGGAATCTGTTTGCGATGAATCTTGCCACGAAAACCGGCGGCCTTGCTCATGGCGTCCATGTCTGCCTTGGTAGGGTCACCGCCGTGACAACTGGCGCAGGTCAGCCCTTGTTGAGAATGGATGTCTTGAGAGAACTGGGCTGGCGTTACCTGCAGCGGCGGATCCAAGGCGGCGTGGCAATCCAGGCAGGTACTCGGCGTCTGTGCGCGGGCCCCGCCGGCACAAACGCACACGATCGTCAACAATAGGGTTAGCGACCGCGCGAGACCGTTATTTAGCCATGTATCCATAGATTGTCATCGCGATGATATAGCTGAGAGCAAATATCCCGGCGCCGAGAACGAGTCTTCGTCCGCGCCTGCCGCCAGCTTGATCGAAGAACGGCAACAGCAGCCAAATAACTCCCGCCATACCAAATGCCAAGATGCCTAAGACATCTCCGTCGGCAAACCACACCTTTGCCGGAATTTTCTTGAGCGTCTGGAACATGAACATGAAATACCATTCAGGCCGAATGCCAGCAGGCGCGGGAGCAAATGGATCAGCCTTCGATCCAAGTTCCCATGGAAGAATCGCCGCCAGCCCGCCGAGAACTCCCAGGGCAATGTACCAGGCCATTAATTCGCGTAAGAAGAAGTTTGGGAAAAACTTCATCTGCCGCGCTTCACTGGGCGAGACTTTCCAGCGTGCCTCCACAGATGGCGGGACGCTCATGCCAAAATGTTGGACCAATGCGATGTGAATGAGCAGCAGGAGGAATGTCAATCCAGGTAAAAGTGCAACGTGAAATCCGAAGAAGCGAGTTAGCGTGGCGCCCGTTACGTCTTCTCCGCCGCGCAGGAAGACCTTCAGGCCGTGGCCGATGACGGGTACCTGACCAGTGATTTCCGTTCCGACCTTGGTGGCGAAAAATGCCAACGTATTCCAGGGGAGGAGGTAACCGCTGAAACCGAATCCCATTGCGAGGAAAAGCAACAACATGCCGGATATCCACGTCAGCTCCCGCGGCTTGCGGTAGGCCCCGAGGAACAACACGCTGAACATGTGACAGAACGCGGTAAAGATCATGAGGTTGGCGGCCCAGGAATGGATGGAACGCACCAACCAACCGAACTGCACTCGGGTCATGATGTACTGGACGCTCTCGAAAGCTTCGTTGGCACTGGGCCGATAATAAAGGAGTAGGAGAATGCCGGTGCAAACTTGGATGCCAAAGAGAAAGAGCGTGATGCCGCCGAGGAAATACCAGTAAGACAAATCGTGTTTTGGGACGGCCTTCTCTCGCAAGGGAGCGGTGAGGTCGGCCCAGTTAAATCGTTCATCGATCCAGTTGCGCAGGGCGGCAAACAAGGTTATGCCTCCCGCTTCAGTGAGACCACCACATCGTCTCCGCGTAAGTGGACCTCATATACCTCGAGCGGCTTGGGCGGCGGACCCGAGACGTTGCGACCGTTCAAATCGTAGAGTCCATTGTGGCAGGCACACCAGATCTCTTGCAGGTCGCCGCGGTATTGCACGATGCAACCCAAATGCGTACATGTGGCAGAAAGTGCGCGATAACTCCCGTCGCTGTTTCTGATCAGCAGCCCCGGACGGCTGCCGAAGCGGAAAATCTTAGCAGAGTTCAGCTTCAGTTCGCCGATCTTGCCGGCGATCACCTGATCACCACCGAGTTCCGCCACGGGCGGGGGGATGAGATAGCGAAGCACGGGATAAATGAAGGCTGCGAAAGAAGCGAACAGGCCGCCGCCAAGCAGAATTTCGATCATTCGTCGGCGTGCCGGTTCGGGCCGGGGTTTGGGGTCAGCGACCATGGACTGCACTCGCTACAATAGCGGCTGCGGAGGTCTGAGCGACCTGCGTTACCATTCTCATGGCACACTCTCTTAATATTTATGCGGAATGCTTTTCCACCGTACGTTGCATTTCGCGCAGCCACATCGCCTGGAACAATTGCAGGCGATGGCCAATTACAACTGCTAAGTTCAATGTGATTTTGTACCCCACGGTCGGGTGCGCGGCGAAATGCTTGCGCAACTCCTCCCGGGATAAAGCGATGACTTCTGTTTCGAGTGGAGCTGTGGCGGCAAGAGTGAACTTATGGGGCGGAATCAGGGCTGACCACCCCACCGTCTGACCTGCGGTCCGCTCTTCGACGACCACGTCCTCTTCTCTCCCTCGGACTCGCATCGGAAGCGTGAGCCTGATTCGTCCGCGCTCAATCAGAAAGAGACGCTCGGCTGGGTCTCCTAGCTGGAACAAGGAAGCCCCGCTGGGCAGGGCGATTCTGGTGCCGAGGGCCAGAATCCGTTGAACTTCGTCTGCTGCAAGATCCTTTAACAGTTCCGGATGCTCGTGGGCCATGAAGGGAATCTCAGTTTACGAATGCCGAGGTCGTCTTAGTGTGCAACTGAGCATGCGAAGGAGACTCGAGGAACGACTGCGCGGCAGCCTGCTCCAGCCGGACGTGATTTTCTATCTGCGCGAGCAGGACGTCTGTAGGCACGTATGATCCCGGACTATTCGGAGGCACGACTTTGTCTTCAAAGAATCGACCAGGAGCCACCGCTTTAACAGGCCGCAACTCAGGTTGAACAGATGAAGATGACGATTCCGGACGGGTCGCAGCTCCAAATGCCATGGCCGCGACGGCCAGCACAAACATACTCATGCACAATGCCATCAAGAACATTTCCATAGTCTAGTACCTCCCTCTGCGTCTCTCAGGCACGTTCTTTACCAGATCGATACAGCCATAAGTTCTTTCATTTCAAATGAGGTACGAGCGCGACGGCATGCGAACTGACAGGTTGTCAGGACACGTCTGACAATTCGTCAGTCATTGACGCGCCCAAGCGCCGCATGCCATGCTTGCGGCTATTCGTTGCCCCACAGCATGAAGCTGCGTTCTGCCAGCATGACGGTCGTCCTCGCCCTCGGAATTACCGTGGCTGTGGTCATTGCCTGCACCGCGGCCTCTTACATTTATTCAGTGCACCACTTCCAGAGCCTTCTGGAAGCCGCACGCCATACGGCTCTCGCTGAAGGCGACCTGATCCGCGTCGCGCTCGAGCATCAGATGCTGGAAAATGACCGCACTCTGATTGCTAAGATGATCGAAAGTTTTGGTAAGCAAGAACGTGTTGAGCAACTCATTCTGTTGGACCGTAATGGCGTGGTACGGTATTCCAGCAAGCCCGGAACACCTGGGGACAATTTTCGGATCGACTCTCCCACTTGTCAGGTCTGCCATCGTGATCCGCCGGACCGCCGCGGCTCCAGCCGCGTGATCGAGACTCGAGGCGGCGAGGTCCTTAGAACCGTGGTGCCGATTCGCAATCGCGAAGAGTGTCACAGGTGCCACGACCCGCAGCAGAAAATTAATGGCATCCTCATTCTGGATTACAACGCCGGAGAAGTCCGAGCCGCAATGACGCGGGACCTACGCTGGATGGTGGCAGGTGCCGGTGCGTTGACCTTTGTAATCGCAGGAACCATCTTGCTGCTTATCCAGTTCTCCGTGCTGCGCCGCCTGAACCGTTTCGAAACCACTGCGCGCTTGATTTCCCAGGGCGACCTGGAACGCCGCGTTTCGTCAGAAGGTTCGGACACACTGGCGTGGCTGGGCCGCGAGTTCAACGCCATGGCTGACTCCGTAGCTGGTCTGGTGGGTGAAGTTCGCACGCAGCGGGAACGCCTCGAGACCGTCATCAACAGCATCGATGACGGAATTGTCGTTCTTGACGTCGAACGAAGAATCATCGCGGCCAACGATGCTTTCCTGCAGCGCACGGGTAGCAACCGTGATCAGGTGCTGGGCTGCTGCTGTCTGGAAGTCAGCTCGAGTCCCTGCAACGTGGGCGATTGCCCCACGCTCTCTTGTTTGAAATCAGGTGCGCGCCAGGTGCGTATGTGCGAACGCAGAACCAGCAATGGCACCTCGGCATGGGAAGAGATTCACGCTTCTCCGATTCTCGACGCGTCAGGCCATCTGGCCCAGGTAGTGGAGGTCTGGCGTGACATCTCTGAGCGCAGGGCGGCAGAAGCAAACCTTGCCGAATCGCATCGCTTGGCCTCACTTGGAGTGATGGCGTCCGGGTTTTCGCACGAGTTGAATACGCCTCTGGCAACCGTGCTGATGTGCGTCGAGGGAATCCTCCGCGAAACTCCCGCTGGGGTGAACGGAAACGCGGAGGTAGACCCAGCTAAGATCCGGGACAGCGCCACCATCGCCCGGGAACAGATCTTGCGCTGTCGCGGTATTACACAACACTTCTTGAGATTGTCGCGGGGCCAGCGGTCCCCCGGGGATATGGTGGAACTCGATGTAACGATCGCAGCGGTACAGAGGCTCATCGAACCCACGGCCTCCGCCCACTCGGTGAACGTCGAGGTGCATCCGTTCCCACCGGCATTGCGCGTCCGCGCGGACGAAGCAGAATTGCAAAACCTCCTGGTCAATCTGATTCTCAACGCCATTCAGGCCTCGAAGCCAGGTAGCAAAGTTCTCGTCGAGGCCAAGGAAGGCGACACTGTGTGCGTGCGCATCTCCGACGAGGGGTGCGGGATTCCTCCGGAATATCAGGAAAAGATTTTTGAGCCCTTCTTCAGCCTCCGCTCCGGGGGTACTGGACTCGGTCTTTTCCTATCGTTGAACGCCGTCCGCAGTTGGGGCGGCGACATCCGCGTCGAGAGCACTCTCGGAATTGGGTCAACCTTCGAAGTCGTGCTGCCGGCTATCCAGACCGGCTTGCAGCAGGAAGTTAGACAATGAAGCCAGCCTCGCTCCTCCTGGTCGATGACGACGCGACCTTTCGGCAAGTGATGGCCAACGAACTGAAGCGTCTCGGCTATCAGATCGAGGCGGTGGGAACGGGCGAGGAGGCCATTCGTCGAATTGCCACCTCAGAACCCGATGTTGTCTTGCTCGACATGCGCCTGCCGGGAATGAGCGGCCTCGATGTGCTGAAATCCATCCATGCCAGTGCGCCGGCATCTGAGGTCGTCATGTTGACCGGCCACGGCTCAATCGATACGGCCATTGAATCAATCCGCATTGGCGCGTTCGATTATGTCGTGAAGCCTTGCCCCCTTGAGGAGCTCCATATACGTATTCAGAGAGCAGTCGAGCGCCGCTCGCTTCAGCAAAGGGCGAATCTTCTCGAGCGCGGCTTGACCCCTCCCGATCTCGGGAGTTCCTTCATCGGCGAAAGTCCGGAGTTCCGGCGGCTGCTCAAACTGATCGAACTCGTAGCCCCCAGCGATGGCACGGTGCTCATTACGGGAGAGACCGGCGCGGGCAAAGAACGCGTCGCCAAGCTGATTCATGCCCGCAGCCCCCGCAGATTCCGGCCGTTCGTGGTGGTGGAGTGTGCCACTTTGCAGGAAAATCTGCTCGAGAGCGAACTGTTCGGGCACGAGCGCGGCGCGTTCACCGGTGCGGACCGCGCGAAACCAGGATTATTCGAAGTCGCCAATGGCGGCACGATTTTTCTGGACGAGATCGGCGAGGTCAGCCCGGCCACACAGACCAAGTTGCTGCGCGTCCTGGACACATCCACTTTCCGGCATGTCGGTGGAACCGGTGAAATTTGCGTGGATGTAAGAGTCCTAACCGCGACCAACCGCGATGTTTCCTCCATGGTCCGCCAGTGCCTCTTCCGCGAGGATCTGTTTTATCGCCTTAGCACAATTACCGTGGAAGTTCCTCCGCTGCGGGCCAGAGGCACCGACGTGGAATTGCTGGCGCAACAGTTTGTGGCCACGCTCAACGAGCGGTTCGGCTCCAGCAAACGGATCAGTGAGGAAGCCTTGCAGTTAATGCGGGGCCACACCTGGCCGGGAAACGTGCGCGAACTTCTTCACGTAGTCGAAGCGGCGATGGTGTTTTGCGAAGGAACCTGCATTCTCCCGGAACACCTTCCCGCTACCTTTCGCAATTTGCGCGTTGCCGCAGCGCCGAGGTTTTCATCGAACGGTGTTTCGTTGCCGACTCTGGAACAAGCGGAGCGGGAGCTTATCGGGCTGGCACTCGAAGCCAGCAATGGCCACCGTGGAAACGCGGCCAGAATTCTCGGCATCAGTGAGCGGAATCTTTACCGGAAACTCCATGAGCATGGTTTGCTACCCTGAACCGGCCGCGGCTAGGCTCAGCACGCCCGCCGCGTTGACGGCCTCCACCGACCAAAACCTGCCTTAGCTGGCAGGTCTGCAGGCTCTTCGGACCCGTCCAACACCAACACTGCTATCACCGACAAGATCAGACACGGCGTTTGAGACTGCAGCCTGCGATGTGAATGAGAAACAACGAGTTGACCTGACCGGAGTGAGTGAGTCCAGGTCTCCTCGTGAGTGGTTAGCTACCACGTCCGCGGGTACAAATAGCCCCCGTCCTGTGAATCTCCTTATCACTAGCAATCCGGGATCTTCGCATTCTGAGATAGGACTTGGTAAATCCGCATATCACCAGTTATCCGACCTGACGGTGGGCCAACTCTTGATTAGTAGGGTTGCCAGCACGACTGCCAGTTGCGGGCTAGCAACGGGGTTCGGGTCCCTGCCTTCTAAATGGATGACCATACTGAGCGCGGCGCAGGAGGCCGCCAGTATGGGACGTCGGAAAAAGGCAAACAAGCGTTCAGGAGCTAAAACAATACTTCGGCTGCCCGACTTGGAACAGTCGAAGAACGCAGTCCTCAACTCGCTCGCAGCAGCGAGTTCGCAAGAATCGTATGCGCATGCCATCGGTGAATTCATCTGTTAGTACTGTTTCGAGCCGCGCCTGGCCTTCAACCGTACCGTTGTCCTTCGCTATCGATTCTTTCTCGAACAGAAGAACCTGGCGCCTTCTACCATCAACGTGCGGTTAGCAGCAGTGAGAAGACTCGCATTCGAGGCGGCCGATACTGGTCTCCTGAGTCCCGAATTGGCAGCTGGAATCGGTCGAGTTAAAGGCGCTAAACGTTTGGGCGTTCGGATCGGAAATTGGCTAACCGTCGAACAATCCAGAACCTTGCTCGCAGAACCGGCAGGGGATAGCCTGCGAGGCAAACGTGATCGAGCGATTCTAGCGTTGCTCATTGGATGCGGCCTGCGACGCGCCGAACTGGTAGGACTCGCACTGGAAGATTTTCAGGTCCGCGAGGAGCACTGGGTGATTGCAGACCTGATTGGTAAGGGGAAGCACATTCGTACAGTGCCGGTTCCGATGTGGGCGAAGCGCGCCGTTGATCAGTGGACCGAAGCAGCTAAGATCAATCAAGGTGCAGTCTTTCGGCGAGTCAGTAGGCAAGGAAAGATCCGGGGCGAGGGCCTTACACCGAAAGCTATCTGGCACGTCGTCAAAGCGGCTGCGAAACGTGCCGACATCAAGAATCTCGCTCCGCATGACTTGCGCCGCACCTGCGCGCGATTATTCACTTGGCTGGCGGAGAACTTGAACAGATTCAGTTTTTGCTTGGTCACGCATCGGTTCAGACGACCGAGCATTATTATGTGCAGAAAGTAGATATGTGCAGCGGGTGTCCTAAGTCGCCGGTTGTCAACGCGCGTGCTTGGCTGGACTCAGCATAATATCCTCGGTTGGTTGGCGAATCTCGACTCAGACCTGACATGCGCGGATGTCCCGCGAAGAGTTACAAAGTCGCTTCCATGATCCCTTGCTGCAGCCCATCAGCTCGATTTCGCCCAGTGCCTGAGCGACAAATCGCTTCAGGGGCAAGTTTCGCAAAACCAAAAAACGAATTGCTCCATGACGGACCTCCTCTGAAAAGCAGGAGCCTCCGTGGCCGGCCAGGAGGTGCATCACGAAATCTTATGTGCTGTGATCCAAGCGGAAGGAGTTGACTACCAAGCACTTACTGCAGCTACTCTACATAACGCTCCACTGCAGATAATAGATAGTGGTTTCTTCCAGATCGCGATGCCCTAGCAACATCTGGATGGTGCGCAGATCCGCACCTGCCTCGAGTAGATGTGCGGCGAAGCAGTGCCTCAGCGTATGTGGGTGCACCTCTTTCTGGAGGCCAGCTCGCTGGGCGGCTTCTTTGCAAGCGTTCCAGACCACCTTGGTGGTGATCGGTGTATCACCGGTATGCCAGCGGTTGCCTGGAAACAGCCATGTGCTTGGCTTGTGCCGTAATCCGCGCCAGTGCTCACGCAGTACCTCGAGCAGTTTTGGGCTGAGCATCA
>JBAVHY010000325.1:0-5065 GCA_049686315.1 Candidatus Acidiferrum sp.
GGAAAGTGGGATACCAGCAACGTGGAGTTTGAGAACAGACGGATTCTCGCGTACAGCAAAGAAAATCGTGCTCCGCGGATGAAGTACATCGACTACGGACTCGGCGTATTTTCCGCAAAAGCGATGGAATTGGTACCGACGGGCAAAGCGTATGATCTGGCGGAACTTTACAGGAAAACTCTCGAAAAAGGACAACTGGCGGGAATGGAAGTTCATCAAAGATTTTACGAGATAGGTTCCCCGGCCGGATTGGAAGAAACAGCTAACTTCCTCGCAAGTGAAAGAGTCAAGCAGCCATGAGCCGCGAAATTCCATTTGCGGAGCAGTTCCTCGCGGAAAGCGGGCAGATCATTGCGAAGCTGGACGTGTCCGTTCTGGAAAAAGTGGCGGAAATAATCGCGGAAGTGCGAGCTTCGGGCGGACGGATGTTTCTGCTTGGTGTGGGCGGGAGCGCGGCGAATGCTTCGCATGCCGTGAACGACTTTCGAAAAATCGCGGGGATCGAGGCTTACGCGCCCACAGACAATGTGTCGGAGTTGACGGCGCGGACCAACGACGAAGGCTGGGCCACCGTGTTTGAAAGCTGGCTCAGAACCAGCCGGCTGCGGGCGCTCGATCTGGTTCTGGTGTTCTCCGTTGGCGGAGGAGATTTGGAACGAAACGTCAGCCCAAATCTGGTTGCAGCGCTAAAATTGGCGAAAGGCGTTGGCGCGAAAATTGTTGGCATTGTGGGCAGGGACGGTGGGTACACCGCAAAAGTTGCGGACGCGTGCATCGTGATCCCGACGGTCAATCCCGCGCACGTGACCCCGCATACGGAAGCGTTGCAGGCGGTTGTCTGGCACTTGTTGGTTTCTCACCCGGCCGTGAAAGCCGCCGAGACGAAGTGGGAGTCCACGGCGGCTCAGAGCGAAGCTAGGCGAGCGGTATTCCTGGACCGGGACGGGGTCCTCAATCGGGCCGTTTTGCGAAATGGCAAGCCACACCCGCCGGCAACTGTGGCGGAACTGAAAGTAATCCCGGACGCAAAGAAAGCCCTGGCCAGCCTGCGGGCGAAGGGGTACAAGCTGCTGGTAGTGACCAATCAACCTGATGTGTCGCGCGGAATCACGCCAAGAAAAGCGGTGGATTCGATCAACCGGAAATTAGCCTCTGTTCTCCCGTTGGACGAAATTTTTGTGTGCTATCACTCGGACAAAGATCATTGTGATTGCCGCAAGCCAAAATCGGGGCTGCTGCAGGAAGCGGCAAAGCGCCACAATATCGACCTGGCAACCAGCTTCATGGTGGGAGATCGCTGGCGGGACGTTGAGGCTGGTCAAAACGCAGGCTGCCGCACGATACTGATTGAAAATGGTTATGAGGAGAGGCAGCCGGGCAGGCCGCCGGATGTGCGCGTGCACTCGCTTCTAGAGGCCGCGAACTGGATTTTACAAATCAGCGAAAAAGGGGTCGGACGATGAAGTCGATTTCCGATTTGCAGGTGAAGATCTTCGGAGATGGCGCCGATATTGCCAGCATTCTCGAGCTCAGCCGGAAGCCGTTCATCAAGGGCTTCACCACCAATCCCACTTTGATGAGGAAGGCTGGCGTCCCGGACTATGCCTCATTCGCTGCGCTCGTGCTGCAGCAGATTCCCGACCGGCCGGTGTCTTTTGAAGTGCTGGCCGACGACGCCCACACAATGGAGCGGCAGGCGCGCTACATGGCCACCTGGGGACCGAATGTCTACGTGAAAATTCCCGTGACCAATACGAAACGGCAGCCACTGTACGGACTGATCCAGCGCCTGAGCCAGGAAGGCATCCAGATCAATGTCACAGCGGTTTTCACGCTGGAACAAGTACGCCAGGTGGCGCGTGCTTTGGAAGGCGGCGCCTCCTCGAATGTATCGATTTTCGCTGGAAGGATCGCGGACACGGGCCGCGACCCGCTGCCGATCATGCGCAAGACGGTGGACATCCTGAGAAACAACGATCAGTGCGAGCTGATCTGGGCCAGTCCACGCGAACTCCTGAACATCTTTCAAGCCGATGCCATTGGATGCCACATTATTACCGTCACCAGCGATATCCTGAAAAAATTGGACCTGGTGGGCAAAGATCTGGATGAGTTTTCGCTGGAAACCGTGAAGATGTTTTACGATGATGGCGTCAACTCCGGATACACTCTCGAGCCGAACATTCTGGTGGAAAGAATGGCAGCGCGGGCTATCGGCGGCTCCAGGCGGCGTGGCAACGGATAGCATTTTACCGGGATACAATTCAGGATTGCGGGCGATACTCCTTTCGCATTTGGTGTGTTGCGACGATAAGCTCTGCGCGCGAGGGCGAACCGCTCAGAAAGGGGCCTGACAGATTGTGGCGGTAATCCTTTACATCCTGCTCGGCGTGGCGCTGATCGGCACTCTCTCCTCCTCCATTTTCTTGGGGCTGACGGTCGCGGGTTTTCTGAAATTTCGCCGGGAAGCAAAAGAAGCGCGGCAAGCCTTGTTGCAGGTCAAGCAGTTTCCACCCGTTTCCGTTATGAAACCGATTCACGGCATGGAAGCGCAGCTGGAAAAGAATATCGAGAGCTTCTTCCGCCAGGATTACCCTGCCTACGAAATCCTCTTTGCCGCGGATGAGCCCGATGACGCAGCGTTGGAAGTTGTTCGTGAAGTGAGCGCGCGCTATCCTCACGTATCCTGCCGAATCCTGGTTACAGGTAAGCCGCCGTGGCCCAATCCGCCGGCGTACAGTTGTTACCGCATGACCGCGGTGGCTACGAACGAAATCCTGGTGACCAGCGACAGCGACGTGGAAGTTTCGCCGAACTACCTCAAGGAGGTGGTTGCGCCGCTCATCGATCCGAAAGTCGGCATGGTCACGTGCGTGTTCCGCGGGAAAAACGCGGCGGGATTCTGGTCCGGGCTGACGGCGATTGGAATGTCGGTGGAAATGACCGCGGGAGTACTGGTTGCAAACTTACTCGAAGGGATGAAGTTTGGGTTGGGGCCGACAATCGCGGTGAAAAAAGAAGCGGTGAAGAGCATCGGCGGCTATGAGGTGCTGGAAGACTACGCCGCGAATGATTTCATCATAGGGAATCTGATCGAGAGGGCTGGCTACCGGGTTGTGCTGTCGCATCACATAATCGAGCACATCGTAAGTCAGAAGACATTTCAGAAAATGTGGCAGAACCAAGTACGTTGGGCCACGTCCACGCGCTTTTCCCGGCCCAAAGGTCATTTAGGAAGTGGCTTGATTTTCGCCATTCCGTTCGGATTGCTTGGACTTCTTGCCGCGGTGATGCTCGGGAATCCCGTTCTTGGCCTGTTTCTGTTCGGCGTGGCGGCTCTAAATCGCGTTGTGGAATCCTTGTTGGTCGGCTGGGGCATAGTGCGCGACCCGGTTGCGCGGAAACAATTCTGGCTGTACCCGCTCCGCGACCTGCTGGGCTTCATGGTGTGGGCCGCAAGCTATGTGGGCGCGCGCTTTGTGTGGCGAGACAGCCGCTACGAGTTGCGCGGCGACAGGTTCGTTCTGCGGCAGAAGGGCTAGTCTTCTTTCGGCGGAACCATGCCTCACATTCCCATTTGGCGCGCCGCAATCCTCCTGCTGGCCATCGCGCCGCTCGCGTACTACGTGGTCGCACTCCTTGCCGCCATCCGCTTCTTTCGCCGGGAACGTGCGAAGCCGCTTCCGGACTTCCGCCCGGCCATGAGCGTTCTGAAACCCGTGCATGGCGCTGATTTTGGCACTCACGAGAATTTCGCAAGTTTCTGCAAGCAAAATTATGAAGACTACGAAATTCTTTTCTGCGTAAACGAAATGTCCGACGCGGCGGTCCCCGTAATCCAGCAAGTGATGGCCGAATTCCCGCGGCAGCGCATCCGCGTACTTTCCGGCGCGGCGCAACTTGGCACGAACCGCAAAGTGAACAATCTGGCGCTGCTGGCGCGCGAGGCGCGCCACGAAGTTCTGGTGCAAAGCGATGGGGACGTGCGCGTCGGGCCGAACTATTTGAGAGAAGTGGTCGCGCCCTTCGCGGACCCGGCGGTCGGCGTGGTGAGCTGCTTCTATCGCGGGATTGCCCAGCCAAATCTGTGCGCCGAACTGGAAGCCGTGGGCGCCGCGAGCGATTTTTTCCCCGGAGCGATGGTGGCGGATTGGATGGAAGGAGTGACGTTCGCGCTGGGCGCGTCGGTAGCCACGACGAAGACATGGCTCCAAAAAATTGGCGGATACGAAGCGCTGGCAAGCCTGCTGGCCGACGACTACGAGATTGGCAACCGCGTGCACAAAGCGGGAGGCAAGGTGCTGCTTTCCCGCGAACTGGTCTGGACCATGTATCCGGCGCTGAGTGTGCGTGAATTCTGGGAGCACCAGGTCCGTTGGGCGCGCACGGTGCGATTGGTGCGCCCCGCTTCGTTCCTCGGCTTGCTCGTGACGCACGGCTTGCCGTGGGCCATAGCCGCCGCGGCAGTTGCGCCCAGCGCATGGATTGGCGCCCCCTATCTGCTGGGCTACGCGGTTTTGCGTCTGGCGATGGCTTGGACCGCGGGAGTTTGGGGAGTAGGCGACGAAGTGTTGCGCCGAAAGTTATGGCTCGTGCCGCTGCGCGACGCGATTCACTTCGTAGTGTGGCTTGCCGGGTTCGCCTCCAACCGCGTGAAGTGGGGCGGCGTGGAGTACGAGATTCGCCATGGAAAAATGAGCGTAGTGCCTCCCGCTGGCGCCGGGTGAGTGGCATGGGGTGGTACGTTTCTTCCGTCAGGGGGTCGGAGCTTCAGCTCCGACATTAGGGATTCCTGTGGACCCGGCTTCAGCCCCTGAAGAATCGGGTCCAGGTCGGAAACTACTTCTGCGCCATGGAACCTTCTGCGGGGTGCCGTAGGTGCCGCCGTCGCACCTGGGTTCTTGGGTCCGCTTTTGCTTTTGTAGCGGCCGCTCGCCACATTTTGGCGTACGGGCGTTTTCTCCGTGCGATTGTCATCCCGACCGATGGCCCGCGTTCTTCCCGGCCGTAGTGGAGGGATTGCGGCTTGATTTCCCCATCACACAACTAATCAGCAGGGTTACGC
>JBAVHY010000326.1:0-6378 GCA_049686315.1 Candidatus Acidiferrum sp.
GTTCAGGACGTATCTCTTTCCTCCGACATATATGGCCGTGAGGGATTTACTGCCATCCGGCTCCGTAGCGCTGCCATAGGCGCTGGCTGGATTCGGAGCGGCTTGCTCCGTCAGTTGGGCAGGGAAGGTGGCGACGGTCTGTTTGCCTTGGATGAGATTGACTTGGACAGTCGGGCCTGTGCCATTCCATTCCACGGTGTAATTGCCGGGATCGATCACTTTGCCCTCGACGTTAAGCTTATCGGCCACGTGAACTGTGCTTTTGTTGGTTTCTTTCGCGCGCGCGCCCGAAGAAAACAGAAGGGCGGCACCGAAAAGAATTGTTGTGATTTTTAATGATTTCATTGAAGCTCCTTTAGTGTTTCCACGGCCGCGCCCTGCAGGAGACGGCACACGCGACCCGCGGATTAATTTCAACTCGCTTTGTTAGGTATTTAGACGAAGACCGGGGCTTGGAAGATTCGTGAAAAGGTGTTCATCGCAAGGGAAATTGCCGATAGTCAGGAGCAGATTTTTTCATATTACACGGAATACCATGCTGCATCGACAAAGTGCGAGGAACCTGTGTGTGAAAGTCAGTGGATGGTTTTTGTTTTGCGCTGCATGTAATCCATGAGCAGGTACTGCCCGAGGGTGTAAGGCGTGGTGAAGTAGGCTTTGCCTTTGCACATCTGGGTGATTTTCTGAACGAATTGCACCAGGCTGTAGTCGGTCGCGAGCATGAAGGTATTGATCATGATGCCCGCGCGCTTGCACTTGTTCACTTCTTCCAGCGTTTCACTCACGACAAACGGGTCTAGTCCGAAAGCATTTTTGTAGATGCGGCCGTCTTCAAGAGTGAGCGCGGAGGGCTTGCCATCCGTAATCATGACGATCTGCCGCATGTCCTTGCGCTGGCGGAGCAGAATGCGCTGGGCCATGCGCAGGCCCTCGCGCGTGTTGGTGTAATAAGGACCAACCTGCACGCGTGCCAACTGGGCTAGGGGAACTTCTTCGGCGGAGTCGTGAAACAGAACAAGATTCAGGGTGTCGCCGGGATATTGCGTGCGAATGAGATGGGATAAGGCCATGGCCACGCGTTTGGCGGGCGTAAACCGGTCCTCACCGTAGAGAATCATGCTGTGGCTGCAATCCAGCAGCACAACCGTGGCGCAGGAACTCTGGTATTCACACTGGTGCACCATCAGGTCGCGGTACTGCAAATCGATGGGAACTGTGGCGCCTTCGCGGCGGATGGCATTCGAGAGGGTTTCGCTGATGTCGAGGTTCAGAACGTCGCCGAATTCGTAAGGCCGCGAGACGCCTCCCGCCTCCACGCCGGTCGAGAGATCCCGGGTGTCATGCCGGCCAAAACTGCTGCGGCCCAGCGAACCCAAGAGATCCTGGAGAGTTTTGAAGCCGAGGAAATCGATAGCCTTGTCAGTAATCTCAAAGCGGGCGTCGGTGTTCCGCTCCGAAGCTTCGCCGAGCCGGCCGCCGGGAGTAAATTCCGGTGGCGGCGTCACCTGCGGCGGTTGCTGTGGATTGATGAAGCCCTCTTGCGTGAGCCGTTCGATGATCTTCTCAATGAGGTCCCGCACGTCCTCATTATTCAGGGCCCCTGGGTCCTGCAGCATCTGTCGGAGTTCTTCGCTTAGAAGATCTTCGGGAATGAGGTCGCCCTCCTGAAGGGCGCGGAGGATGGCATCACGGAGTGCTTCCATCGATTGAGCCGCATCGAACTCGGAAAGGCCGTAGTATTGCGATTCAAAGCCGCTTTGAAGAAGGAAGTCCCCGAGGCGTTTCATCAGTTCGTCGATATCGACGGCGTCGGCCGGTTCCCCGGAGTACTTCCGATATTTCACGATTTTCATTCCATAGCCTCAAGAGTCATGCACACGCGGACTCACTCCGAACTCAATTGTAATTGCGGCGGGGCCTGTTCGGATGCTCTCGTTCGCGTGGTTCCGCGGGGCGCTGTTGTTTTTCCGCATAAAAGCCGCGCTCCTCGCTGCGGCCGATGCGACGATGAGCCCAGAGCCCTTCGAGGATCAGTTCCGCTGCAGCTGCGGCGCCTGCTTCGTCCTTGCGAGTTGTGACTCCCAGCTTGCCGATGTGTTCCATGAGGCTTTGAATTTCGCAAAGCTGCCGAAATCGTTGGTTCGTGGAAACTACGTCTGGAATCTTCAGTTCGCCACCTACCTCAAACCATTGGATGACCTGCTGAAAATTGACGTCGCCAAAATGCTTGCTGAAGACGCGGCCCACGGCGGCGCGAATAAGTTCGCGAGCAATCGTTTCGGCGCCCTTAAGTTCACCCTCATACTCGAGTTCGAGCTTGCCCGTGATAGCGGGAAGAGCGGCGTACACATCGGCTACTCGGGCGACAACGTTCGCTTCTCCGGTCCGGGCGGCGCGCTGTTCGGCGCTGCTGACAACGCTTTCGAGCGTGGTGATGGGAAGCCGCTGACTTACACCGGAGCGCCGGTCGACGCGCTTGTCTTCGCGAGCCTGAAATGCTATCTCCTCGATCACCTCGCGGAGATAGTCGGGCACCTTCACCTTGATGTTGGAGTCGCGGTCCGCCCAGGCTTCCTGACTGGTGATGGTCATGCCCTCCTGGACCGTGGCGGGATAGTGAGTGCGAATTTCGGCGCCAAGCCGGTCTTTCAGGGGAGTAATGATTTTGCCGCGAGCGGTGTAGTCCTCCGGATTTGCGGTGAAGACGAGCAGCACGTCCAGCGGCAGGCGCAACGGGTAGCCCTTAATCTGGATGTCACCTTCCTGCATGATGTTGAAGAGTCCGACCTGAATTTTTCCGGCGAGATCGGGAAGTTCGTTGATGGCGAATACGCCGCGATTGGCGCGCGGTAGCAGGCCGTAGTGGATGGTGAGTTCATCGGAAAGGTCGCGGCCGCCACGCGCCGCGCGGATAGGGTCTACGTCGCCAATGATGTCGGCAATGGTGACATCCGGAGTGGCGAGCTTTTCGACGTAGCGCTGGTCCCGCGGGAGCCAGGCGATAGGCAAACTGTCGCCTTCCTCCGCAAGCCGCTCCCGGCAGGAGCGGCAGATGGGGTGAAGCGGGTTGTCATTGATTTCGCAGCCCGCTATCACAGGTATCTCCGGGTCAAGCAGCTGGATCAATCCGCGGAGAATCCTGCTTTTCGCCTGACCACGCAGTCCCAGCAAAATGAAATTGTGGCGCGAGAGCAGGGCATTCACGATTTGCGGTATGACGCTGTCCTCGTAGCCGTGCACGCCGGGAAACAACGGTTCGTTGCGCTCGATGCCGCACAGCAAGTTGCGTCGAATCTCATTCTTTACGGAAAGCGAGCTGGATCGCGCATCGAAATCCGGGATGCGCTTCCACTCGCCAATGGTGCGCGGTTTGGGATGACTTGCCGGATATGGTGAAGTGCTCGCTGTCATGTGGCCCCTATCTGTGGACCCGTGCGTGTGGTCCGCCGAAAACTAATTCGAACCGCGGCCATTGCCTGCCCTGTGCTGCCGCAGGGTCTCTACCTTGTGTAGATGCAGCGCCCACTCGCGGAGATACGCCAGCAGGCGATCCTGTCGTTCGGCTTCCGATCGCAATTCCAGAATCTGCTGCTTCCATAGAAGATCCATGGGAAGCGCGCCGGCTATGGCAAAAGACAGCAGCTCCGCATGGGATTCCTGAAGACTCCTTGGCATACCCTCGAACAACAACGTGTAGCAGACTTCGTAGAGATCACTGAGTTCCTTCTGCTTTTCATGATCAAGCAGGAAATTCTCATCCTCAAGGTAATCGACTCTGCCTTCCAGGAGGGGATCATCCGTGAACAAATCCAGGATTCGGTACCGGTGGCGGCCGACGGTGAGAATGTCTATGCGGCCGTCCTCATAGTGTTTCGTGACATCCAGAATTTCCGCGCTGCACCCAACGCGGGCAATCCCATCGGGAAGGGCAAGGAGCATCCCGAACGGTGACTTGGTACCCAAACACTCCCCTACCATGCGCCGGTAACGGGGCTCGAAAATGTGCAAAGGGAGTCTCTCGCCGGGGAAAAGTACGACGTTAAGAGGGAAAAGCGGAATGCAATCCGGCCGCATGGGTCCCAGGCGTTATGATACCAGAGGAGGGATTGTAATGTTGAAATTCGCAACAGTTTGCCAGCCCTGAAACCGCGCGGGAGTCGCTTGACAGACACGAATTTGCGCTAGAGCAAATTACGAATGGGAATAGTTGTAAAATCATAAATCTGATAGCCATGATTCGAAGAATTCACTTGTATTTGAACGTCGCGTCCCCCACACTACGCAGACTTTTTGTTGTCTTGAGGCGGAATTGTGAAGGCCCAATGGCTGTTCACATTCTTGTTCCTCGCGTGCGGGACCGCAAATTGTCAGAGCCTCCGTGTTTTGCCAGTGCAGATTCGGGGAGGCCAGGGATTTCCCGCCGCGATTCAGTTCTACTGCACCGAAAACTACAGCCGGGAAGATTGCAAGAACGATATTTCCATTTTAAAGCGTACGCTAGCGCACTATCCCGTGGAAAAGTTGGGTTCCTGGTCCTTCATTCTCGCTTCTTCCGGAGAGTGGGAGCCCCTTGTAAGGCGCCTCCGGCTTTCGTCGCAGAGCCCTGCGTTCACCATGCTGGGGCTGCATACCTCCGTGTTTTCCCAGGATTTGTATTCAGCGTCGCTGGATCGGCGGGTCGAATTAAGGGAGTCGTTTGGAGTACCCCTGGACCAGCTACTGGATTTTGCGGTCGCCCATGAATTGGGCCACGCACTTTGCCACGAGCATAACGAGGACAAGGCTGTGTCTTATGGAGAACAACTTCGCGACGGACATCCGCCTGCTTGCACATTGCGCGAAGGGCCCCGATCGACTGCTGGGAGTGAATCTTCGATTTTGGGATTTGTGGGATTCGCGGCGAAACTGTTCTTCCGGGGCCAGCCGCAAAAGGCCGGCCTTGTTGCCAACATGAACCAGTTGCTCCCGCAGGACAATCGCACACATTGAGCCGACAGATCCGCCTCGTCGACACGGTCTCCGGGCAAGTGATGAGGGTAGTGGTGGCAGGACAGGGACTACGCACGCATGGCGTAGGAAGCATTTGACGCCGAGTGGGAACGCACGCTGTAACGGATATTGAAAAACGGGGCGGCGGCTAGAACGGTCTGGAAATCGAGGTCATCGGCATAGCGGCGCTTTGGAATACGGCGCGCCAGGATAGCGAAGTCCAGGGGATCCCTGCGAAAGGGATAGGGCTTGATGGTGAATTGGTTGGGCCCGGCGGGGCGAATCTCCCAGTCAACTTCGGTCCCCAGATCGTCGACGGGCACATCCTCGATGGAAGCATCTTCCGCGGCACCGAGGCAGAAGTAGAGAGAAAGACGATCCAGCGCTTCCAGGCGCTGGGAGTTGGCCTTAATCAGCTTGTCATCGATAAATGCCCTGGTCGCAGGCTCATTGCGGAGGTCCACCTTCAGGCGAAGCTGTTGCAGCCGGAGTCGCTGAACAAAGTCATTGGCGACAGGTTGTTCGTGGGCCTTTACATATTTTGCCGAATAGCCGGGAATTGTCGCGCGCGACCGGTCGTATAGCCCCATGCAGTGAAAGGAAACCAGCAGGCCAGCGTAAAGATCGACCTTGACGATGCGGTCGATGCCGCGCTCGTACAGGACAATATGCTCCTCCGTGGGCACGCTCATGAAGCTGTAAGGGCTAAACGTCTTTGGATCTATCCCCGGACTCAGCTCCCATTCCTGCCAGCCGTTATCGTGCTCCGAGGCCGCCAGGCAAAACGAGGAGAATGGCTGTGGGCGCGAAAACGCTTCATTGCCCCATTCGCGGGCAAAAAAGCCGCAAAGAAAGGCATGATCGGTTTGGCGTACTACAATAATGGGATCGCTCTGCTGCAGAATCACGAATCGCCCCGTCCTTACTCGTCTTGTTCAGGCATAGTACACATTATCCATCCCAGCGGCCGTTGTTTCCAGCTCCAGCGAGCCGGAGTTATTGCTCGTAGTTTTCGACCACCTTCGGCGGGCGCACCTTGGCCTCCTCTGGATCGCGCCCAAACTCCCGCAGGGCTCGGCGCTGACGCAACAAATCCCAGCACTGGTCCAGTTCGACCTTTATCTTTGCTAAGCGGTCACGGTCGCCATCTGTAAGTTCAGCTTGGGCGTAGAGACGCTCCTCTTCTTTGACCAAGCCGTCGATGTGACCGAGCACAGGTTGATCTTTGCTTTCCTTTGCCATAGCAGTCTCCTTTTGCGGGTAGCGTCTGCAGATACTGAGGGGACACCCGCCACTCTCGAAGCAGATTTTACGAGCACTCCGCGCGGTTCTCAAGGCCTCATCTCCCACAAGATCCGCATGTCGCACTGATTTTGCTAGGTTCCAAGG
>JBAVHY010000327.1:0-7028 GCA_049686315.1 Candidatus Acidiferrum sp.
GAAGTACTTGTTGTGTTTGCTCCTGGTATCGCGAGCCAGCGGCACTAACTCTACGCCCTTGGCCAGCACCGCGCGGCCAAGAAAGTATTTGTCGCCGCCTGGCGCCGCGCCCACTTGTTTGTCCGGACGGCGCGTCTGGATGTAGGTCTCTACCAGTGGGGAGTATTGGCGAAGAGACTCCATCTCCGCCCGTTCTTGAGCGACAATTTTGTCCACCACTTCCGCTTCCATCGGGGCGGTAGCTTGCTGCGCCGACAGGCCCAGAGGTATCGCCAGGATCGCCAAGGCGACCGGCCAGATTTTCAGAGTACCCATAGCGTCTCCAAAGTGTGCCCGGCAGCGCGGAGGTAGTTGAAGACTGGGTTGTAGTGGGGACACTGCCACCTGTACGAAATATCAGTTTAGGGACAGGGTGGAAAGTTTACACGTCCCCACGGTCTCCAGGGCTTCCGTTGAACTGGCTCGATCCCCCTCCGTTGCGTACAACCCCCTATCTTGCGCTAGACTCTTTATGTTAAGAACTCAATCTCGCCTAAAAGGATGGCCGTGCCTTTCTTAACTAAATTAGCTAGCAGGTTTTTTGGCCTCTGCTTCACTCTGCTACTCGCCAACGCTATCGTTTCAGTCGCTGCTGCCCAGGACCCTGGCCCGCTCCCTACTGCTCCTGCTTCGCGCACCCAGGCTCCTCCACCGCCGCCCCCGCAGAATCAGACCTATCACACCTCGGCTCCTCCCCAGGGCATTCACTCTCCCGGTGACAATCCCATCACCAACGAACCTCCTCCGATCCCCGCCGAGCAAATCATTAAGCGTTTTGCCGAGCGCGAAGCGGAGTTCCGGCTGGAGCGCGATAACTACACCTACACCCAGTCTTTCTCCATCCAAACCATCGACGAGGACAATCGTCCCGATGGCGAATATCGCATGACCAGCGACATCATCTTCACTCCCGCGGGCAAGCGTTTTGAGAAAGTCACCTTCGCTCCCGCCAACACCCTTCAGCGTATTATGCTCAGCGAGCAGGATCTCGACGACGTCCGCAACGTCCAACCTTTCGTCCTCACCACCACGGAACTCCCGAAATACAACGTCACCTACGTCGGCCGTCAGCAGGTGGATGAGCTTTCCTGCTATGTCTTCGACGTTGCCCCCAAGGTCATTGAGAAGAAGCAGCGTTATTTCCAGGGGCGGGTATGGGTGGATAGTACGGACCTTCAAATCGTCATGACTGACGGCAAAGCTGTCCCTGATATCGTCACCAAGAACAACGAAAACGTCTTTCCGCGCTTTCGCACCTACCGCCAGAACATCGAAAAGGGCTACTGGTTTCCGGTCTACACTCGCTCGGACGATTATCTCCATTTCCGCAGCGGAGATGTTCACATCCGGATGACCATCCGCTATTCCAATTACAAGCGCTACGGCAGCACCGTCAAAATGGGCTCTGCCAGGGAAGTGAAATAGCCGCGACGCCGTCACGACGGCATCAAAAGAGGCTGTCGAGGCCCGGAAGCACTATTCACCCCAGTCGAACTGGGCGATATCTAGCTGTCGCGCTACCCCGCTGCTCACCCCCCATGAGGTCATTTATCTCATTTACCTCCTTCACCTCCTTTTATTTCCTTTACCTCCTTGCCTCCCCAATCTCACCTGTCTTGGAACTTTTTCTTCTCCCTGTCCGTACCTGTATCCAAGGAGCTTCACCATGAACCATTCTTCTCGGGGTTTCCTCGGCTATGCCATCTCGCTCGTACTCTCTGCCTGCGTCCTTCTGCCTCCCTTCACCCTGGCGCAGACCTCCTCCAAGTCCGACCAGTGGATTCATGTCCGCGTCGAGAGCAAGGACAGCAAAGGGGAAACTGTTCGCGTCAACGTCCCCGTCGAGATGGCTGAAAAGGTCCTACCCGCCATCAAGCATGAGAATCTCCAGGCCGGCAAGGTCCGAATCGACAATGCTCACCTCGACGATGTCGACTTCCGGGCTCTATTGGACGCCGTGCGCACCGCCAAAGACGGTGAATACGTGACCGTTCAGAGCAATGAGAACAACGTACGCGTCGCCAAAAGTGCCGGCTACCTCTACATCCATGTTACGGAGAAAAAGCACTCCGAGAAGGCCAGTAAGAACGCCGAAGGCAAGGAAGCTACGGCCAAATCCTCCGCGGGCAATGAATCCAAAGTGGAAATCAAAGTCCCGATGAAAGTCGTCGATGCCCTGTTCTCCGCCGGAAAAGACGAGCTCGATATCGTTGCGGCCCTCCATGCTCTCTCGGCCACTGGTGACACCGATCTCGTCAGCGTCAAGGACGACGAGAACACCGTGCGCATCTGGATCGATTCCAAGAATATTACGGACTAACCCTACGGGGTCTCAGGAGAAATGCACATGCTTCTTCTTGCGAAAGCCGCTCTCGGAGCCGGCGCCACTCTGGCACTTGCCGGTGTCTATGTCTTTCACGAAGGAGTCATCCGCGTCGACGTGGACGAAAGCCGTTCCGGCGGCTCCCATATCCATTTCTGGGTCCCCGCTACCACCGTCTCCGCTGCCATACGCCTGGTTCCCCGCCGACACCTGCAGGAGGCCGCTGCTCAGGCGCGGCCCTATCTGCCCTTGCTCAGGGAACTTTCGAAGGAGCTTCAAAAGTATCCAAACGCCAACTTCGTTGACGTTCGAGACCCTGACAATCATGTGCGCATCGCCATGCAAGAGGGCAAGCTAACTATAGACGCCGTCACTGACACGGATAAGGTCCACGTCACTTTGCCCGCCGAAACGATTGCAGACGTCGCCGATCGCCTCGAAGACGCCGCCCCTCCCATCTAGGCAGAACCTCTTTCACTCTTCCCGCCCGCTATTTCCCCGTCGGAAAATACGCCTCATCCTGAATGGCTTCCTTCTTCCAGCCCGCGCGTTGCAACAGGCCTCGTCCGTTCTCCAGCATGGTCGGATGTCCGCACAAATAGGCTGTCGTTTCCTCCGGCTTCAATCCCCACACGTGCGTGTACTTGCGTATCAGATCATCCACCCGGCCTTTTTCCCCGTTCCATTCTCCGTCCTCCCACGGCCGGCTCACTGTCGGCACGTACTTCAGCCACGGTGCCTCCCCTTCAATTCGTTCCAGTTCGTCCCGGTACCCAAACTCCTTGCTACGGCTCGCACCCTGAATGCAAAACAACCGGTGTTCCCCTGGCATCGGCCCGCCGCCTTTTTTCCAATCCGCGTACACCGTCCGGACAAAGCTCACATAGGGTGCAACGCCAGTCACCGTCGCCAGCAGCAGATGGTTTTTCCGGCCGCTCTTTAAATCGAGCGTAAAACGTCCCTTGGCGAACCGGCGCAGCAATAGGGGCGCGCCTTGATCCATGGAATAGAGCAGCGGTGTCAGTTCCCCGTTCGGCACCCGTTCCACGAAAAACTCCAGGTTGCTCTCGTAGGGTGACGAGCAAATCGAATAGGGCCGCTCGATCCGCTTCCCGTCAACCTCTACCCCCAATGTCGCGTACTGCCCTGCCAGGTAGGGCAGCGGTCCACCCGCCTCCACGTGCAACAGAAACAGGTCTTCCGCCACCTCACGACGGTCCACGATCTTCGCCGCCAAATATTTTTCCGTACTCATCGCCCTTTTCCTTATCCCCCCTTCGATGACCCACCAATCAAAAAAAACACGGGCGGCGCTTCAAACGATTCGTACACTTCACGTTTGGCTGAGCTAGTTTCCTGACTCTCGGTCGCAACGCGGGTTACTCGTACGCCAGCGCTTCCACCGGATCGTAACTCGACGCCCTTACCGCCGGCACTGTCGCCCCCAGCGCCGCACCGAGCAGCGCCAACCCGATGGCCCCCACCACCCACCCGGGTGTCAGCAGGATCGAAAGCGAAGGGCTAGTTTCCTTCAGGATAGCCTGCGTCAGAAACGTGATCCCGATTCCCGCCAAGCTTCCCACAATCGTCAACAGCGCGGTTTCCCCCAGCAACATCATCACCACATCCAGCCGCGTGAATCCCAGCGCTTTCAGAATGCCGATTTCCCGCGTCCTCTCCATCACCATTGTGTGCATATTCATTAGCACCACCAGGAAGCTGATCACGATCCCCAGTCCCACCATGGTTCGAATAAAAGGCTTCAGCTCCGGGAGATTCGATGAACTCATCAGCGTCACGTACTCTTTCATCGACCGTACCCGGTTTTGTGGATTCAGCCGCAGAATTTCTGCCCGTGCTCCCTCCGTGTCTCCCTTGCTCCTGACGTAAAACATCGACACCCGATTTTCCGCCCCCACGATGTCTTGCCCGGTCTTCAGTGGAATAAAAAACCGCGCGCCCTTCCCGTGCGCCACAATCCCGCTGATCCGGAACGGATGATTCAGCAGCGTCACTGTCTCTCCCACATTCAGATGCCGCGTTTGTGCCACGATGTCATCCGCCATCGCCTCATCCGGGGCTTGGAAACGCCGTCCGTCCCGGAAAATAAACCCTTGGCTCAGCGCATTGAATCGCTTATAGTCAATCCCATAAATAATCATCAACGTCTTCGGATCGCTCAGGATCAGTGTCTGCGCCACTTCGTCCACGCCGGGCAACTTCTCGATTTGCCCGGCCAATGACTCCGGCATCACTGCACTCGAGAAGGCAAAGAAAATGGAGGCGTTCGGCGGCTGCACCAGGATATCTGCTCCAACCCCTTCCTGCCGTTTCCCCCATTCCGCAATCACGCCCGACGTCAGCCCCACGATCATCAGCACCAGCACCACTTGTATCGCGATCGCCAGAATGCTCAAAAAGCATCGCAGAGGCCGTGCCGCCAAGTTACCCCAGAACATCTGCACGAGGGAAAAGGGTCCGCTGGTAGTTTCTGTCATGAAAGGGCTTCTTCTTTCTCACTCTAGCATCTGCGAATTCACCCGGTCAAAAACTGTCTCGGAGGATTGCCGTGCTATTTGCCCGCACGACTCTGCCCCTTGCGCCTCAAAAAATGTTTCTCGCATGTTAAGTTTTGCACACGTACGTGGAAAACCCTGTGGAAAGAACCCGAAATCGCCGACTAACTCCGCAACTTTCAATGTGATGGTGCGGTTTGCACTATTCTAGTGCAATCCTCTCACTCGCCACGTCTCCGTTCCATTTTTTTCTTGAAACTTTTCCGCCTCGCGCACTCTGTGTCTTCACAATAGAATGAGTTACACGCTCTCGTCGCACAGCTTCCTCGCTCTAGCACTTCTAATACCATTTCGGCGGACGCTCCAAATGGATTTTGATTACTTGCTTCGGCTCCGTGATGTCATACCAATGTCCGTATGTCTTCCAGCCATCCGCAACAATTTGAACCAGTACTCTTCCCGTCGGCGCATCTGGCACGTGCGCCAGTCCTTCCTGGTTCGTCTTCACGTTCACTTCAAACTTCTTATCCTTGATCAAGTGCTGTTGGATGGTTTTCACATACACGCTGGCATTTTCCACCGGCTTGTTTGCATCGCCCCCTGTTACCTCGATCGTGATGCGGTTGCCAGGCGAGGGAGCTTGGTTCTTCTGCGGCGGCGGTGCCGCCTGTTGTGGCAGCGCCCAAAACGGCTTTGGAACAGTTAGCACTCCTAGCAGTACCAATGTCCACGCCCCGCAGCTTGTTCTTTTCATCATTGACCCTCCTCATCGTCCCCGGAAGCACTGCGGGCGTCAAGGCCACGCCACATTTGACTCGTTGACCCGCCTCTTGTACTTTTTATATCAACAGACTACGCGAGCCCGTGGCAAGACTGCCCATCGTTCTCGCTCTGCTCGCTTCGACTGGGCATGCCTCTTCCGTACACGCTTACGGCCGGATCCAAATGGGAAAGGACGGCCCAACTTCGGCTTCCGCTCGCTCAAGTCCATGCGCTCAAGGAGAGAATCGAATGGGATTTGCCACAAATGCGATTCACGTAGGCCAGGAACCGGATCCTACCACCGGCGCGGTGGTCGCACCCATCTATCAGACCTCCACCTACGTTTACGACGAACTCGGCAAAACAAAGGGCGGCTACGACTATGCCCGCACCAATCATCCCAACCGAAAAGCTCTCGAACGTACTGTAGCTAAGCTTGAGGGTGGCCTCTCCGCCTACGTCTTCACTTCCGGCATGGCCGCTATCGATTCCGTCTTTCGCCTCCTCCGCCCCGGCGACCACGTCGTTCTCTCGGAAGCCGTCTACGGCGGTGTCTATCGCCTCACCACTCAGCTCCTGGTCCACTTTGGCCTCGAATTCTCCTTCGTGGACACCACCGACCCCGCCATTGTGCTCGGCGCGTTCCGCCCGAACACAAAAATGATCTACATCGAAACTCCTACCAACCCCACCTTGCGCATTACGGACATTCCCGCCATGGCCAAGCTGGCCAATGAACGCCGCGCCAGCCTCGTTGTCGACAACACCTTCCTCACTCCCTATCTCCAGCGCCCCATCGAACTCGGCGCCCACATCGTTGTCCATTCGCTCACCAAGTATCTCAACGGACACAGCGACGCCACCGGCGGCGCCGTTGTCCTTACCCGCCCCGACGACGCGGAACAAATCTATTTCATTCAGCGCTCCGCCGGAGCCGGCCTCGCTCCAATGGACTGCTTCCTCACCTCTCGCGGCATCAAGACGCTCGCTGTCCGCATGCTCCAGCACAACGCCAACGGCTTGGCTGTCGCTCGCCATCTCGACGCGCATCCAAAAGTCCGCAAAGTCTTCTACCCCGGCCTCCCCAGCCACCCGCAGCACGATCTCGCGCGTCGCCAGCAAAAGGGTCCCGGAGCCATGCTGGCCTTTGATGTCGGCACGGAAGACGCCGCGCGCCGCTTCCTCAACCAGGTCAAAATCTGCTCTCTCGCGGAAAGCCTCGGCGGCGTCGAGTCCTTGATTTCACTTCCCGCCCAGATGACTCACGCCTCCATGCCCAAGGAAGTCCGAGACCGCATCGGCATCACCGACAGCCTGGTCCGCCTCTCCGTAGGCATCGAAGACGTTGAAGATATTATCTCCGACATCGACCAGGCTCTCTTGTATAT
>JBAVHY010000328.1:0-1710 GCA_049686315.1 Candidatus Acidiferrum sp.
CCTGTACAGTGGGAGGTAATCTGAAAACTTGCTGGTCGCGATGTATGCCAACAACCCCGGCCCGGCCATGCCCTTGTCGATCGCCATGTCCGGCTTGGCCGCTGTTTCCATCCGCGGGTTATCGCCGTTACTCTCGCAGCCCGCGCAGGCATACTTCTTGCGCACATGATGGATGCGTACGAAGTGACCGGGAAGATATTCCACCTGCCAGCTTTCATCCGTACCGATCTCCCTGCGTTCAATTCCGCAGCAGGGGCAAGCCCGCTCGGCCGCGCTCAGTTCGTGGACTTGCGTGGTCACAGGAAGATTCTCGAAGTTAGCAAGATTGCGCCGCCCCTTGCGCCGCTTCACGCGTCGAAGTTCTTCCGCCGGTTCGCTGCGCGATGGAATGTCCGCCGGATTAACCGGCTTCCGATCCATCTCCTCGGCGAAGTTAAGAAGCATCTGCGCCAGATCGGCCGTAGATTGCAGACGATCGGCGCGCGGACCGTAGTACCACTTGCGATATCGATCCAACTCCAGCTGCAGCCGAAGATTTTCAACCTGAAGATCGTTGGCTCGCCTAGTCTGCTTTTCGGCAAGCTTGCTCTGCTCTTCGGCAAGCTGACTCTGCTTGTCGCGTTCATCCATCAGCGCGACCAGCATGGCTTTCAGCGCCTGGCTGTCATCGGGTAGAGAAACCAAGTTGGCTTCGTTGTCCACTTACTTATTGGATGTAAGTGGAGCTATGCATAACTCACGCTATAACTCTTTGGGGGTTGATTTTGTTGGTTCCGGCTGCGCGTTCATAACGCGGCACACGTTTCAGCTTCGACATGTCGATCCCATCGAGGATCATCGCCAACTCACTGGCTCGCAACTCAACGGAACGTGTTCCAGCGTCTAACCGAGGCAGCTTGAAAACTCCTGTCTCGAGCCGCTTGTACCACAAAACAAATCCGTCATGGTCCCAAGTCAAGATCTTCAACCTATCTCCACGACGCGAGCGGAACACGAACAGACTGTTGCCGGAAGGATCCTGGCCGATTACCGATTTGACTCGTTCCGCGAGCCGATCGAAACCACAGCGCATGTCGGCAGGCTCTGTGGCCAACCAGATGCGCGGACCCTGCGAATGATCCAACGCATGCAGGCTGGGAAGACCCATCATGCTTCCGTCTCCAGCACAGCCAGCAAAGTACGCAAATGATTCGCGTCGAATCCAGCCTCTACCAAAAGACTGCGTCCCTTCTTCAGACGAATCTCGATCGCCGGATAACGTTCTGGAGCCGGCTTTCGTTGTTCGCTCGGCTCCTTCACTTTCACTTCTACAAACTTCGCCGCCTCGCCCTCCCGAATCCGCTTCTTCCAGTCGTAGAACTGCGAATCGCGAATCCCGCAATCACGACAGAATGCCGCCACCGTTTGCCCGCTTGAGAGCTGCTCGGAAACCAGCCCACGCCACTTCGACCACTGCTCCGTCCTGTTTTGCCTCATTGCACAAATGTGCCCCACAAACCATCGCAAACCAAGATGAGGTTTACAGATCGCTCACGAAAAATCGCCGATGTACTCCCAACCCGCAAAGTGCATTGGCTAGCGGTCACTCACTCGAAACTCAAGGATGGATGAAACCCCGGGGACGACATTGTCATGCTTGATATTTAGCGTCAGCGTTCTCATGCAAGATAAATCCGAGGCGGCGGCTTAGGAGTACACGTTCGGGTTCAC
>JBAVHY010000329.1:0-48226 GCA_049686315.1 Candidatus Acidiferrum sp.
TTTCCCGGAGAAGTACCTTTCCCAGGTACTTTATTTTCGCACATGCCGCCGGACGGTAAAGGCCATTCAGCTCCCCATTCCCACAGCCCTTTCCCGTACCTGTCAATCGGCTTGACAGAAGGCCTTAACTGTCTAAAAATGCCTATCATTACTAGCTAGCGGTTGGTCGGGCAGATACTTGCCTGATGTCGAGGCAATCTGGGGGCTGTGGGCACACTGGAAAGTGGTTGTGGGTCCGTTTCTTCCCTAAGCCGATAAACATACAAATCTGAGCTGCAGTGGTGCCCGAAAGGAGTAGTCCATGTCCTCGAGTTCGGTCAAGCTGAATCACATTTCTCTCTATATTCTGCGGCTCTTCTTATTTTCCGCCCTCATACTTGCAACCACAGGATTGGCTCTGCGGGCCCAGGACGCCACGGGACGCATCATCGGAAACGTTACCGATCCCAGCGACGCCCCAATTCTTGGAGCCCGGGTGACGGTCACGAATACAGCGACGAAAATCGTCCAGACAACAGCCACCGACAGCAGTGGTTTCTATCAAGTTCTTTCCCTCCCGATTGGGGACTATGAGGTTACGATTGAAGCGCCGGGTTTTCGCAAACAGCTCTTCGGACATCAGAAGCTTCAGATCGCCCAGTCCCTTCGCCTGGATGGCCAACTAGCCATCGGGCAGAGCAGCGAATCGGTCGAGGTGACCACTCAGGTAGCGAATGTCGAAACGGTCAACCAAACTATCGGCGCCAGTGTCATCGGTGAAACCATCCAACGCGCTCCACTGAACGGCCGCAACGTCCTGGACCTCGCCGCTCTGCAACCCGGTGTAACTGAGACCAATCCCGATTCCGGAGCCGCTGGAAACTACAGCATTGCCGGTGGGCGCAGTGATTCGGTCACCTACCTGTTGGACGGGGCTCTGAACAACGATTTGCTGAATAACGGCGTGGTGTACAACCCCAACCCGGACACGATTGCGGAATTCCGCATCATGGAGAGCGATTACTCCGCGGAATATGGGCGGAATGGTGGCGGAATCGTCAGCGTGGTCACCAAATCGGGCACAAACCAATGGCACGGCAGTGCGTTTGAATTTTTGCGGAATGACGCGTTTAACGCCAACACGTTCTTTAATAAGGTACAGGGGTTGCATAGGGACGTATTGAAGCGGAATCAATATGGTGGTACCTTCGGCGGTCCGATCAAGCACGATAAATTCTTCTTCTTCGTCGGCTATCAGGGCCAGCGCCTGTCACAACAGCAGATATCCGGCGAAAACCAGGTTTTTACGCCGCAGCAAATCACCGGAGATTTTTCCGGGGGTGGAATTCCCGGAAATTGCCCGAACGCGGACCTAGGTGTGTCGCAATTTCTTTTGGATAATCCCTACTTTCAAGCGGATCCGGCCAAGGCGGCTTGCGCCATGATCGATCCAACCAGGTTCAACTCCATCTCGCAGAAATACATCTCGGCTGGGCTGATACCAACAAATCCAAGCGGGGTTGCGAATTATCAGGGCTCGCACACCGACAATAACAACGAAGTCACCGGGAAGGTGGATTTCCTGTTCAGGGAGCAGGACAAGTTGTCTGTGACGCTCGGCGGATTCCGAGGTCCGAGACTGGATCCGTTCAATTACGCTACGGTACCCGGTTTTCCGAATCTGGGGCAGCGCAACCACTATATCCTGAACGGAAATTACTACCACACCTTCACCCCCAATGTAGTGAATGAATTCCGCGCGTACACCCAGCGTACCTACGAATTACAGGACAAAGTGGGCCGAAAGTTGCCGACAGCATCGGATCTAGGCATCGGCATAACCCCCGATAATCCGACGGGGCCTCCCAATTTGTGGTTCGACACGGGCCTGCTCGTCGGCTTTAGCGAAAATGGACCCACGACGTTTGCAAATAATACCTTCGGTTTCCTCGATACCATCAGCTGGGTCCGGGGACGGCACAACTTCAAGTTCGGCGGTGGGCTTTCAGCCTATCAGAACAACACGGTCTATGATTTCTACATCAACGGAGAATTTGATTTTTACTCCTACTCCTATGGCAATGGCCCGGCAACCGGGAATACCTTGGCGGACTTTCTGCTCGGCGCACCCAGCCAATTGTTTCAGTATCCCGCCGCGCCTTCTAATATCCGGAGCAAGGCATTCGCAGGTTTCTTCCAGGACGAGTGGCGGGTTACAAAGCGACTGACTCTGAACTTGGGCGTCCGTTATGAATACAACCAGCCTAAGCTCGACACCAAGGGTCGGTCGTTCTCGATCATTCCGGGATTACAATCCACTGTGTTTAGTGGCGCACCCGTCGGAATGGTGTTCCCTGGCGACAAAGAAGCCCCTGTAGGCACCAATTTCCCCGATAAGAACGATTGGGCACCGCGCATCGGCTTTGCGTTTGATCCCAAGGGCGATGGCAAGACGAGCGTGCGTGGCGGATTCGGGATTTTCTATGACGTGCTGAAGGGCGAGGATAACCTGCAGTTCAACGGGCAACCACCGTTCTTCGCCTCGACGGCACCCATCTTTCCCAACGTCGGCCCAGGCCAATCCTCAGAAATCCCCTTCTTCTCGGATCCGTTCGGCTCAGCGGGCACTCCCAATCCCTTCCCGTCCAAGCCGCCTCCGTCCAACTTGGACTTTCTGGGGACCGGCTTCCTGCCCATTAATGCTGCAGGAGGCGTGTACGTGGTGGACCCGCATCTGCGAACGCCTTATACCTACCAGTACAATCTGAGTGTGCAGCACGAGCTCGCACCCAGTACGGTGCTGGAAGTGAGCTACGTCGGCAGCAGTTCGCATGGCCTCACTTCGCTTCAGGACATCAATCCTTTCGTTCTCGGCACCACCGATCGTGTGTTGAATCTAACTCCGGGGAATTCTTCTTGCTGGGATTCTTCCTCTTCGTTTAGTTCTTCTAATGCCGATCCCACTGCCACCTGCAGTTTTGCCGGTTTGCCCGAGTTCAAGAATGTCACTAAGGCCAACTACAACGGCCTGCAAGCCAGCTTGACGCGGCAAATCTCCAACACAGCAATGCTCGGACGCACCTACTTCACTCTTGCCTACACTTTTGCCCATAGCATTGACAACGTGTCCGGTTTCCGGCAACGCAATTCTAGCGTGCCCTCGTACAACCCCAATCTGTTCCGCGCTTCCAGCGACCAGGACGTTCGCAATCGCATTACCTTTAGCGGCGGTTGGGATTTGCCGATTGATCATATGTGGAACTCCGGGCCGAAGAGACTGACTCAAGGCTGGAGCCTTTTCCCAATTCTCACCTGGCGTTCAGGTCTGCCCTTCGATGTCTTTGCTCACTTGGGTGACAGGTTTAACCCCGGTGCCGAGGGTCCATCGGGCGCGGGCGATCCAACTAACGTTCACGCAAACATCACAGGTTCTCTGGCATCCCTCAATCCCCGCACGCCCCAGGATTTTGGAAATGGGATGGGGAATTACTGGTTCAATCCCAACAGCCTAAGCAACGCGCAATGCGGCGATTCGAATCATCCAGATCCCTGCGCCGCGGGTCCCACCGTTTTGCCGGAGAATGCCCAGGTTGTCGCAGACCCGTCGCTGGCGACCTACGGCACATTGCCAAGAAACTTCCTGCGTGGGCCAGGCTACATCAACTTTGACATGGCCTTTTCAAAAACGACGGCAATTACCGAGCGCACCAAGCTCGAATTTCGCGCTGAGTTCTTCAATCTGTTCAATCATGCGAACTTCCTGAACCCCGGGGCCACCAACAACGGAAATGGCATATTTTCCGGCGGGGGTTCTGGCACCAACATCAACAGCTCGGGATTCGGCCAGATCACTTCTACCTACGACCCGCGTATCATTCAGTTGGCCTTGCGGCTCTCGTTTTAAGCTCTATCAATTCTTCCTGCCGGGAGGCCCAAGTCTCCCGGCATTTTCTTGCCCTCAATCTCCGAATCACCCTGGCAGTAGCCCAGCCAGGCATCCCCGTTCGTCGCAGAGGCCCTCAGGTGGCCCACCTTCTCTGCATACGATACAATTATTCTTCTGCTCCTTAGGCCGGGGGAGCTCCTAGAGGTGAGTGGATGGGTGGTCGCCAAGGGAGTGGTCTGGCTTCCGTTGGAAATGTAATTTCTAAAGCCTTTGCCCGCGAAATTCTGGCGGTATTCGCGTTGCTTCTGTGCGCACACTCCCCGGCGCTAGCGCAGCAGCGGCGCGAACGCGAACCTAATTCCGCCTATGGCGAGCGGCGCGGCAAGCTTGCTTCCAACATCGATGGACCCATCGTGCTGCTCGGTTACACGGGGAAGGAAGAGGAAGCGCAAACTTACATTTTTGCCCAGGAAGAGAATTTTTACTATCTCACCGGCCACAATGAGGAGGAAGCGGCACTCATCCTCCTTCCTCCTAACGGCAGCAAAGCAAAGAAAGATGACTGGCAAGGCCCGCGCGAGATCTTTTTTCTGCCGCCTAAGAACCCAAGCAAGGAAAAGTGGAATGGCTTGCGCATGTCGCCGAGCGATCCCGGCATCGAATCGCGCACCGGGTTTGGGCTAGTCAAACCGATGCCGGAACTCCGCGCAACGGTTGAAAAACTGGCCAGAATTTATCCCACGTTCTACACCATTCTTCCCTATCAAAAAGAAATGGGCGGGTATCCCCACGAGCGGGAGACCGCGGATTGGCTCAAGCAGGCCGCGCCTGAGGTCACAACCAAGGACATTCGCCCCAACATCGCCGAACTGCGCTTGATCAAAACACCTACGGAACTCGTTTTCCTTCGCCAGGCCATTGACGTTTCCCTTGATGCGCAACTCGAAGCCATGAAGATGATGCGGCCAGGTTTGTGGGAATACCAAATCGCCGCGAAGATGGTGGAAGTTCATGCCATGGGAGGTTCCGAAGCGGAAGCCTACGCGCCCATCGTCGGCGCCGGCCCGAATTCCACCGCGCTGCACTACGACAAACTGGCGCGCAAGATCGAGGATGGCGACATCGTGGTCATGGATGTCGGCGCTCAGTATTCCGGCTATACCGCGGACATCACGCGCACCATTCCAGCCAACGGGAACTTCACGCCGCGCCAGCGGGAAATCTATGAGATTGTTTTGGGCGCGCAGGAAGTGGCGATTCAAGCACTCAAGCCGGGCATGGATATGTGCCGCAAGGGCGATAAAAGCGTCTACAAACTCGCCTACGACTACATCAATTCCCATGGCAAGGACCAGCACGGAAAATCGCTCGGGCAGTATTTTATTCATGGGCTGGGGCACAGCATCGGCCTGAACGTCCATGACCCCGGCGACCTGTGCAAACCGTTTGTTCCGGGAATGGTGGTCACCGTCGAGCCGGGGATTTACATTCCCGAAGAGAATTTGGGCGTGCGCATCGAAGACGACATCCTGATTACGGAAAACGGACACGAATTGCTCAGCCAAAGACTTGCCCGTTCAGTTGAGGAAATCGAAAAAATCATGGCCGACGCCGCGAAGCACCGCGCCGCCGAAGGGAAACCATAGTCTCTACCTGGTCGCTCGTGTGGCATAGCTAAGGGCGCACCGCGCGAATGGGGTATTCGCCGCCAGCAGCCACTTGATGTTCGGTAATCCAACCTACTAGGCCGTAGAGCTGCTAACCATAAATTAAAAGGTGAGGGTGCGTTAGCGATACGGATTGAAATCGAGCGAAACTGTGGTGGTCGTCGCGGTTTTAGCGGACGCATATTTCCATTTCTTGACGGCCGTGACTGCGGATTCCGCAAGGATTGCATTTCCCCCAAGCACTTTTGCGCTTTCCACAGTTCCTTTGGGCGTAATCGTAACTTGCAACCTCACCGTCCCGCCAATCTGGCGCATCCTCAACACGGGTGGATAGTCAGGCTCTACCCGAGTGACAAGTTTTCGATCGGTCTCGGAATCTTGCTGTGCATGCGATGGGGCTGGGAAGGAGAAAGAAAAAATTGAGGAGCACACCAGAAGCCACAATGGTAGATTCTTCATGCTCACGCGTCTCCGTGCCACCCCTATACTGTTCCTTGGTGCTACGCCAAACCAAGACATTGTCGCTGTCCCCTCATCGCATCGCGGCCTATACACGCGATCATTCTGGTCCTTTTTGACACCCGTCAGCTATGGCAAGTCCACTTGAAGCTCGTAAATTTCGCGCGTACTGGCCTCTTGGACGAAGAGTACGGAGCCGTCCGGAGCGCGGCCAGACCAGAGTCCAAATGGACCGAGATGCCTCTCGATACCTTTCTGGAGAAACACATGTTCGTAGTGACTCTCCCCAATTTTCGCACGGCAGTAAGCCCCTTCTCCGCTCACGAGGTCATCGAAATAGATCGATTTGCTGTCCGGAGACCAGACAGGATAGTTCAGTGCTCCCGACTCTAACGTCTGCCATTGCGACCATTTTCTGGATTGCGTGTCATACAGCATCAGCTTGGTGAGGTTCCCGGAGAGAGCGCATATATAGCGGCCATCCGGCGACAACCGCGGACTGAAGAGACCTTCAGAACCAGGAATGGTAGAGAGTTCGTGCGTCTTCAGATCATAGACCTCGATGCTGAGACCTTCCGCGTTGTGCTGTGTAATCCGTCCAAAGATGATCTTGTCTCCGTCGTGAGACCAATTGATGTCTATCTGTGTGAGTTTCTCCCCAAGTAGAGCCTTGGACGCGCCACCTTCCCAGGGCACGATAAAGATCGCCCAGGGTTTCCCCTCCTCTACATTCACATATGCGATCTGTTTTCCATCGGGTGACCATCGCGGAAGAGCGGCTCTTCCAGGGGGATAAGTTAACTGCTGTTGTTGCGATCCATCAATTTTGCAGCGCCAGAGTATGCCTTCCGGAATGGACACGTAAGCGGCCCATTGACCGTCAGCCGAGAAATCCAAATCGCTGGCAGAAATGCCAGAGAGGAAAGGCACAAATTTACCGGATGCGGGATCGTAGGTCACCACCGCTCCACGTATATTAAGCCCCAGGGTCCAAATTCCTTTGCTGTCCGCAGCAGGCACCGGACGCGAAAATGAGATTGTGCCCTGGGTAAGTTTGACCGGTTTCTCAATTCTCTTTCTCTCGAACTGGCCTGCAGGCTCGGCGAGCCCAAACAGGTCTCCACTGCTCCCCAGGATGTTCCCGGTAGCCTGAAAGATGTAATAACGCCCGTCCGCGGTCCAACTGCCGCAGCATTTGGACGAAACATCACGCCAGTCGGGCAGCAACGCATGAAGCCCTGAACCGTCGCTGTTTACCTCCCAGATTGAAGATGTGTTTTGAGAAGTATCGCCAACGCTGAAGCGCACGCGTTTGCCATCAGGGGAATATCGCGGGTAGTAGGGCGTCCCCTGCACGCTCGCAAGCGCTTTTACCTTTCCACCGTTGGCGTCCGCAACAAATAGACCGGAGCCTTTCACTAGCAGCACGTGATGCCCATCTGGGGCCCACACAGCTTCTTGTCCAGTCAAATCCCCCAAACGCTGGCCAGTGCCGCCGTTCAATGGATAGATCCAAAAGGGATACTCCGAGGACGGTCCGGCTTTGTTTTCAGCCGCCAGCAAAGAAGAATGGGCTGGTGAAACGTCGAGTAACTGGGCGCTCGGAAAACTGACTTGAAATTTGGAAACATCGCCACCTGTGGCCGCTACTTTTGAAATGATGGAACTGTTTCCCGACAGTTCCGTGAAATACAGATTTGAGCCATCGGAAGCCAAATTCGTTTTCACTAAGCCGTCGTGAGTAATTTGGCTGCTCGCAGTGACCCTCGGCGGGACCGGGGGACGATGCAGCCACAGCAACCAGGATCCGCTAGCGAGTAACAGAACTGCAATGAACAAAAATGCGGAAAAGCTTCTTCGTGGCACGAGGTGGTCTCCGACTAATCTGTTTCTTCCAATATGCTCCGCTACGCCCCACAGTCAACAGGAGGGACTCCGAATTCTTAATAACCGATATAGCAATACCCGCTGGGCGAAAACGCTGTGAGACTGTCTCGGACGCTGATTCCATGGCCATAGATCCCGCCGCAATTTCGGGCAATCCCCCACTACCACCTGGGAGGCGTGACAGCCCTGAAGGGCCCGCAGCTAGGGCAAAGCAACCGCAAATCAGTTTTGGGGTTTCAACTGCAGGGCTCGCCGCCACGATTGACCGGTTCGCGCTGCGCCCCTTATACTGATTGTTCGCACCGGGAATGCAATTCCTCCCTGTGCGCCTCGAGTCATTCCACGCGCCGCTCCATCGGGCTGTCGTCTGGAATTTCCGAAATGCATCTAACTTTATAGGGAGTTTTCGGCCGCGGTCCGGCCGCACGAATTTATGAGCACCGTTAAAGCCACGCAACTGCGCCCCGGCATGGTGATCCAGCACGAGGGCCAGCTCTATACCGTATTCAGCACCGACCATCGCACGCCGGGCAACAAGCGCGGCTCGATGCAAACACGCCTGAAGAACCTCCGAAATGGCGTAATGATCGATTACCGCTTCCGCGCGGAAGAATTTGTGGATCGCGCCATCCTCGACGAGATCGAGTTCGAATATCTCTACCAGGAAGGTGACGACTTCCACTTCATGAATACGAAGACCTACGAGCAGTTGCAGATGACCAAGGATGAACTGGGCGAGACCTTGTACTACCTGATTCCCAACACCATTGTGAAGATCGAATTTTTTGAGGATAAGCCCATAGGCGTGGACCTGCCGGACACCATGGACATGAAGGTGATTCAGACTGAACCCACGCTGCAAAAAGCCACCGCCAGCTCGGTGATGAAACCGGCGACGCTGGAAACGGGGCTGGTGGTCAACGTTCCGCCGTTCGTCAATGAAGGCGACAGAATCCGCGTGGACACGTCCGAAGCGCGTTACGTGCAGAGGGTGGAGTAGAATTCAGCACTAGCTTTCAGTTTCGGAGACAAGAAGTTAGGTTTACGGGGAGTACCTGGATCTCTCCGAAACTTAAAACTGACGACTGAAAACTTACAACTTTCCTCATGCCTGATTGGCAACACCACGCTCCCCGGCCGGATGCACGCCAAATACGCGCTCGAACAGCTTGTCCACGTTGCGCAGTTGCCGCTTCAGTTCAAACGTGTAGTCCAAATCCTTGGCGTTCAGATACCTGGTAATGCGCGCGTCGATGGCCACGCGCTCACGGAAACTCGAGTCCGATTCCCAGGCCGCCATGGCGTTCTCTTGGACCGCCTTGTAGGCTTCGTCTCTTAACATTCCCTTTTCGACAAGATCCTGGAGCAATTGCCCGGAATACACCAAACCTTTTGTTAGCTCCAAATTCCGAAGCATGCGCTCCGGGAAGACGCGCATCTGGCTGAGGACGGCGGTCATCTTGTCGAGCATGTAATCGACAAGAATCGTGGAGTCCGGCAGAATTATGCGCTCCACAGAGGAATGGGAGATATCCCGCTCGTGCCACAGGGCCACGTTCTCGTAAGCGGCCATCATGTTGCTGCGCACCACTCGCGCCAGCCCGCAGATCTGTTCGCAGCTAACGGGATTGCGCTTGTGCGGCATCACGGAACTTCCGCGCTGTTCGCCGCTGAAAGGTTCCTCCGCCTCGCGTACTTCGGTGCGCTGCAGGTGGCGAATCTCCATTGCAATCTTCTCCAGCGTCGCGGCGATAAGCGCCAGCGCGCTCATATAGTGAGCGTGGCGATCCCGTTGAATCACCTGCGAAGCCACCGGCGTCACTTTCAGCTCAAGGCGCTTGCAGATGTTCTCTTCAATTTCGGGACCGAGATGCGCGGCATTGCCGACCGCGCCTGAAATCTTTCCGAACTCGAGGCCCTGGGCAGCCTCGCGGAGGCGTGCGATATTGCGCTGGTTTTCCGCGAACCAATTGGCGATCTTCAGGCCAAAAGTGATCGGTTCCGCATGGATTCCATGGGTACGGCCGATCTGCGGTGTGTGCTGGAATTCATGCGCGCGCAGGTCTAACACTTCGCCAAGGAGCACCAGGTCGCGCTCGATGATCCGCGAGGCATCGCGCAGAAGCAGAGCCTGCGCGGTATCGACCACGTCATTTGAGGTCAGGCCATAGTGCAGCCAGCGAGCGGCGGCCGGACTTTTAATCGATTCGCCAACCGCCATCGTGAAAGCGATCACGTCATGTTTCACGCGCGCTTCCAGTTCGTTAATTCGGGCGACATCGACTCTCGCACGGGAGCGCATCAAGGCGGCGGCGTCTTTGGGAACCTGGCCGGCTTCGGCAAGGGCGTCGGCGGCGGCGAGTTCCACTTCGAGCCACTTTTCGAAGCGGTTGGAGTCGCTCCAGACCCGGCCCATCTCTTTGCGCGTATAGCGTGGGATCACGTAGGTATCTCCAAGACAAACCCTTTGTAATGATACGGTATTTCTGGCGTTGGGAGCGACAGGGGCAGGGTGGAACGACCTAACCGCAAGGGGAGAAAGCTGTCTAATCGTTAGGATGAAGGCAAGCGTCGAGAAAGCCGAAACCGAGGGGGTGAGCGACGCAGTCGCCGTCCAGCGGACGCTGGCGGGGGAGCGAGACGCTTACCGTGTACTTGTCGAGCGCTACAGCCTGAATCTGTATCGTCTGGCGTATCGCATGACGGGAAACTCTCACGACGCGGAGGAAGTAGTGCAAGAAGCGTTTTTGCGCGCTTATCAGAAACTAGGGCAATATGCCGGCAATTCCAATTTCGGAACCTGGGTGTACCGCATCGCTGCGAACTATGCGATTGACCGGATCCGGCAGAGAAATGTCGAGGAATCACGGCAAGCAGCACCTGGCAGACCGATGGAGGATGGGCTGGAGGTCGATCCCGTGGGAAGGGTGAAAGACCCTGCGGCCTCGCCGGAAAGGCTCGCCAGTAGCGCGGAACTGGCCGCCAAGATGAAGGAGGCACTAGATGCGCTCACTCCCGCGGAACGAACGGCGATTGTGATGCGGCATTGGGAAGGCTGCCCCATTGAGGAGATCGCGGCGGTGCTGAAATCCAATTCGAATGCCACGAAAAACACGGTCTTTCGGGCGGTGTCTAAGTTGCGGAAGGCGCTGGAGCCGTTTATCGAACTGCGCGGAACGGCCCGCGCGATGGGAACGGAATCATGAAGCATATGGTGGAAGAAGAATTGATCGCATACAGGGATGGCGAGAACCGGGGGCGAGAGGCGTTCACGGCGCACTTGAACGAGTGCCCAGAATGCCGCAAGGAGATGGAACGAATCGAGGCAGTGTTTACCGCATTGGACGCCATGCCCGTGCCGGATCCGGGCGAAGACTATGGGCGGCGGGTGTGGCAGCGGATTGCGCCGAAGCTTCCGGTGAAGCGGGCGAATTGGTGGGAAAGTTTTTTTGAGCTGCGGCGACTGGCGACACTGGGAACGGTGGCCGCGCTGGTTCTCCTGGCGTTTTTCCTTGGCCGAAAGAGCACAATAATCGCGCCTGTCCCTGGCGTGGCGGACGCAGGGAAGGTCCGGGAACGCGTCCTGGTAGTAGCTGTGGGGGATCACCTGGGACGATCGGAAATGGTGCTGGTGGAATTGGCGAATACGGAGCCGGAAAAAGGCCAGAAGCTCATCAATATTTCCGCGGAGCAGAAGCGCGCGGAAGATTTGGTGGACGAGAACCGGTTGTACAGGCAGACCGCATTGCGCGAAGGCGATACGGCCATGGCCAACACGCTCGACGAACTTGAACGCGTGCTCCTGGATATCGCCAACAGCCCCGATGAAGTTACGCCCGCGCAGTTTGAATCGATCCAGAAACGGATCGCAGCGAAAGGAATCTTGTTGAAGGTCCGAGTAGTGAAGCAGGAATTGCACCAGCGGCAGGAAGGGCCCGCAGAGGCGCCCTCACAGGGCAACTCGGCCACAACGGGAAGGAATAACACATGAGTGACGAAGGAAAGTTTGGAGGTAGGGCGAAAATGAGGGAAGGTCAGAAATTAACCGCAAGGAAGTTAGCTGGGACTCTTGTTGCCGGTGGGCTGCTCCTGGCGGGCCCTGGTCTTTACGCCGCTATTGAATTCCGCCCTCAGTCCGAGGGGCAATCTGCGCAATCACAACAAGACGCGGCACAAAAAGCAAGGGATAGCGAACAGGAAAAACGCGACCGAGAGCAGGAAAGGCGAGACCGCGAACAGGAGAAAAAGGATAGAGAACAGGAACGCATCGACCGCATGCAGGAGCTGTACGACAGGGGTCGCGAGTTATTGGATGAAGACCGCTATGCGGACGCGGCCAAAAAATTCAGCGAAATGGCAAAGATGGTTGGCTCGCAAGTGGACGCAGCCTTGTATTGGACAGCCTACGCGGATGACAAACTTGGCAATCGGCAGGCAGCATTGGAGGCCATTGCCGACCTGAAGCAGAAATTCCCGCAGAGCCGGTGGAAGAAAGATGCGGAGGCGCTGGAAATCGAAATGCGTCAAGGCTCCGGCCACCCGGTAAATCCAGAAACCCAGAGCGATAACGATCTGAAGATCTTGGCGCTTCAGGGAATCATGCATGGCGATCCGGAAAAAGGCATTCCCATGGTTGAGAAATACCTGAGTGGATCGGCGTCGCCCAAGGAAAAGTCCAAGGCCCTATTCCTGCTGGTGCAAAGCGGTTCGCCGCAAGCCCAGGAAATGCTTGCCAAAATCGCTCGGGGACAGAGCAATCCGGAACTGCAGCGGAAGGCAGTGGAATATCTGGGAATGACCGGAGGTAAGGGGTCTGGAAAACTGCTCGGCGAAGTGTACACGAGCACTACAGATGCAGGTGTGAAGCGAGCCGTATTGCGGAGCTACATGATGGCAGGTGATCGCGAAGGCCTACTCGCCGTAGCGAAGAAGGAAACGCATGAGGAACTGAAGCGCGAGGCCATCCGGCAACTTGGATTGACCGGGGGCCGGAACGAGTTGCAGGGCTTGTACCAGAGTGAAAGCTCGACGGAAACCAAGAAGGAGATACTGCAGGCTCTCTTCTTGTCCGGCGATTCCCAGCAGCTTTCACAGCTTGCTGTGACCGAAAAGAGCCCGGAACTGCGAAGGACAGCGATTCGAAACTTGGGGCTGATGGGCGCAAAAGATCCAGCGCTGCAGGCAATCTACGCCAAGGAAACCGACCGCGATGTAAAGCTGGAAATTATAAATGCCTATTTCATCGGTGGAAATGCCACTGGATTGGTGGCGATTGCCAAAAGCGAAAAGGATCCTGAATTGAAGAAGGCCGCGGTGAGTAAGCTGTCGCTGATGCATTCCAAGGAAAGTACTGAGTACTTGATGGAACTGTTGCAGAAGTGAAGCCTCCCATGAGGAAAAATAGCGTGACGTGCGTATTGCGTATGATGCGAGTGGGCAGCGTCCTGTGGCTGAGCTTCGGAATTGCGACTGCGCGGGCGGACCAGCCACAGTTTGTGAATGCAAAACTTGAAACGCGGGCTGTAGCGCAGAACCTAGAAGCCAGTGTCCACCAAATTGCGGCCGAGGCTCAACAGCCTCAGTGGATAGGCTACGACGTAGACGCGGTTGAGGGAGACCATTCGATTTGCTGTGGGAATCATCGCGGATACGACCGCGACGGAGACTGCGGAACCTGCAATCTGGAGCAGGAACACGGCAATTCGTTCACCCAGCAGAACGGGAACAAAGCCGTCAAGCTGGAAGGCCCAAGGCAATTGATTGTCCTGTTGCGTGTGCAGGAGAATCGCGTGATGCGAATTCGCCTGGCCTCCGAGGATTGCACGCTGGACGCCGGAGGGTTGCGGGTAGTGTGGCTGACGGGTGTGAAGCCGGAAGAAAGCGTCGCTTTGCTGATAAAGCAAGTGGATGCGAAGGATTTTGACGGGCACAACGATCACCATACGAGTGAAGAGGCGCTGACGGCAATCGCGCTGCATGCGGATGCCTCGGCCGACCGGGCGTTTGCGTCGTTCATAGCCCCGGGACAACCAGAGAGATTGCGGGAGAAGGCTTCGTTCTGGCTGGGGGCAGCGCGTGGCAAGTCTGGGCTGACGCTGCTGCAACAAATGGCGAAAAGCGACCCGGCCGCGCATGTGCGGGAGCAAGTGACCTTTGCGCTATTTGTCAGCAGCGAACCTGGCGCGTTGGAGGAAATGATTCGCATGGCTCACGAAGACGGGAGCCCTCATGTGCGGGGCCAAGCGCTCTTCTGGCTAGCGCAGAAGGCCGGCAAGAAAGCGGAAAGCGCGATCACTGGCGCGATTCAGAACGATCCCGATACCGAAGTAAAGAAGAAGGCCGTCTTTGCGCTCAGCCAGATGCCCAAGGACGAAGGAATTCCCAAATTGATTGAGGTGGCGCAAGCCAATAAAAATCCCGAAGTGCGGAAGCAGGCGATGTTCTGGCTGGGGCAGTCCGGAGACCCGCGCGCGCTGGCCTTCTTTGAAAAGGTCCTGAGCCAGTGAGTTGGATGTTCGGTACCACCCTCCGCCACGAAACCGTCATTCCGCCTGCCCTGAGCGAAGTCGAAGGGAACGGAGTCCGCGAAGGGAGGAATCCCTCTTGGGTTCGCTCTTCTCTTCCTAAACTCTTGAACTCCTAAATTCCCCTTTAAGGATAATCTACTGTGTCGCGAGAAATGTAGATTAGCGCAGCAGATCTTCCAGCTGGATGCGCGAACCAGTTTTGGCGTCGCGGTATTTCACGATGACGGCGGCTTGCAGCGAAAGGCCCCATTTCAATCCCGCAGGATGAGAGACGGCACGCGAACCGGGAACGACCACGGCGTCTTCCGGAATCACCAGTGGCTGATCTTCTTTGGCGGAGTAGACCGCGTCGCGAACCAGATCGTAGACTGGGATCGAGCGATTCAAGACCGTGCCCGTGCCCAAAACGGCGCGGCGTTTGACCACCGTGCCCTCATACACTCCTGAATTTCCCCCCACAAGAACATCGTCTTCAATGATGACGGGAAGGGCGCCCACGGGTTCGAGGACTCCTCCAATCTGCGTGCCTGCGGAAAGATGGCAATTGCGGCCGATTTGCGCGCAGGAACCAACCAGTGCGTGTGAATCGATCATGGTGTTTTCGCCCACGTACGCTCCAACGTTGACGAACATGGGCGGCATACAAATGACGCCGCGCGAGATATACGCGCCATCGCGAATGCTCGAGCCGCCGGGAACAATGCGCACGCCATCCGATGCGGAAAATTCATGCACGGGGTAAGTGGATTTGTCGAAGAAGGGTTGGCGCCGCGCGTCAATGGACATGTCCACGATGGCGCCCATGCGGAATCCGAGGAGAATGCCCTTTTTTACCCAGGCGTTTGCGCGCCACCCCCAAGTTGAAGCTGCATCAGGTTCCGCGGCGCGGATTTCACCCAGATTCAGCGCAACCTTAAAAGCTTTGAACAAATCGAAATGTTCTTCCGTGTAAGAAGAAGGCGGAGCGTCGAAGAGACACTCAATTTGAGGTTGCAGCATGAGCTCTTTCAACCAGCTTCAGCGTTTCGAGAACGGCGCGAATGCGCGCTCGATTCTCCTGCTTCGGCGGAACCAAAGGCAAGCGCCAGCACGGCTCCAGCAGGCCCATCTCCGCCATCGCCATTTTCACCGGGATGGGATTCGATTCCACAAAGTTGATCTCCATCAGCGCGTGGTAGCGGCGATGAATCACGCGAGCTGCCTCAAAATCGCCGGAGAGCGCCAAGTGCGTCAAGCGTGTCATCTCCGCGGGAATCTCGTTGGACGCGACCGAGATGACACCACGGCCTCCGAGTGCCAGCAGAGGAAGGGTCAGCGCATCGTCGCCCGAGAGCACCAGAAAATCTTCCGGCACGCAATTGAGGATGGTGGCCATTTGCGCCACGCTGCCTGAGGCTTCCTTGATGCCGGCGATATTGGGGACTTGCGCAAGCCGCTGGACCGTGGCGGGCTCAATATTCACGCCCGTGCGCCCCTGAACGCTGTAGAGAATGATGGGCAAATCCACCGCCTCCGCGATGGCTTTGAAGTGCTGATAGAGCCCCTCTTGCGTGGGCTTGTTGTAGTAGGGCGTGACGGACAGTATGCCGCTGACGTCCAGGTCCGCGAGTTCGCGCGCTCGCGAAATGACTTCGGCGGTATTGTAGCCGCCCGCTCCGGCGAGAACCGGCACTTTTCCCTTGGCAAGTTCCACGGTGATTCCCACAACGCGCCGCCGCTCTGCTTCAGTGAGGGTTGGGCTTTCCCCCGTCGTGCCGCAAGGAACCAAAAAATCTATGCCCGCGTCGATCTGCCGCTTGACCAGTGCGCGAAGCGTGGGCTCATCGAGCGACCCATCGCGCCGAAAGGGAGTGACTAACGCGGTGCCGGTTCCAGTAAACATGTTTGCTCCTTTACAGATTCTTCCGCAAATACAAAACCCGCTTGCCAAACACGACTGCGTCCCAGGCTATACAGCTGAAGCCTCACGAACGGGGCCTGGCGGCTGTAACGCCTCAAGGATTTCTCGAAACTCGAACACACCCTTTTTACCGGCGATCCAGCGCGCGGCCTGCAGAGCGCCTCGGGCGTAGCCTTCGCGGCTGCGCGCGGTGTGTCGGAGGGTAATCGTGTCCGCCGGTGAATCGAAACCGATTTCGTGGGTGCCGGTGTGCGCGCCAGCGCGATTGGAGCTCAGCGTCAGCGAGCCCGTGAATCCAGCGCCGCGTATCTCCTCGGCAAGCTTCTTCAGCGTTCCGGAGGGCGCGTCTTTCTTGGCAGAGTGGTGGATTTCCCAGCCCCACGCCTCGTATTCCGGATGTTGCGCAAGAACGGCTGAGGCGCGCGCGACGATCTCAAAGAAGAGATTCACGCCGACGGAGAAATTGGCGCCAAAGACAAGAGCGGTGTGACTGTCCGCGATGACCTGGCGGATTTGCGGTAGCTCGTCATACCAGCCCGTGGTGCCGCAAACCGCGTTGACGCCAAGAGCAGCAAGCCGGCGAAGATTCTCGGGCGCAGCTGCCGGGGAAGTGAACTCTATGGCCAGCGTGGCACCGTTCAGCGATTCACGGGAGAGCGCGCTGTTATTGGAGCGCGAAAAGCGCGCGCGGACATCAAAGCCATATTCCGGAGCCAATTGCTCCACCAAACGGCCCATCTTCCCGCAACCCACAATGGAGAGAGGGATGTTCATGACGAGGCGGCTCCCGTGGCAAGAAGTTGGCGAACCATGCGCGCATAAATCTCCACCGCGTCGCTTAACTCCTTCTTGGAGATTTGCTCTTCGGCAGTGTGCGCGTCATGAATACTGCCTGGACCGAGGAGAAAAGGCTGGCCCCAAACGCCATTGAACATGGGAATATCCGTGGTGAAGGCAACGACGGTGGTGGGCAGGCCTTCGAGAGAGTTGAGATGTATGGCGGAGCTGAACAAAACTTCGTGTGCTTCGACATTGTGCCCGGACGCTGCGCGCGCCACGGCGGTCCGCAGCGGATCGGCATCACCAACAAGACGAAACATGATTTCCGCGTGGGCTTCGTCGGCCACGACGTTTGGAGCGCGTCCGCCGCGGATTGTGCCTACATTCAGCGTGGAATGCCCGAGAATCGTGTCGCTCGGCAAAGGGATGGCGCGGATATCGCTGACAGCGTCCAGAAGCGAGTGGATCGCGGAATGGCCCAGCTCCGGGTAGGCCGAGTGCGCCAACTTGCCGCGGGCGACAATCTCAAAACGAAGCGCACCCTTGGATCCGAGCGCCAGGCGGTTCTCCGTAGGCTCGCCATTGATTAGGAATCGTGAGCCGCGGGGAGAGTCTGCGGCGGCCTTTGCTCCGGCACTGTCGCGTTCCTCGCCGACAACAAAGAGAAGCGCAAAATTGCGGGTGCCCGAACCAAGCAAGGATTCGGCGGAAGCGATCATTGCCGCGATGATGCCCTTGGCATCGCAAGCGCCACGGCCGCGGATGTGCGTGCCGTTGTCACTGGAAGAAAAATACGGAGGAACCGTGTCCATGTGGGTGGAGAGCGTAACCACGGGATCGTCGAAGGTCAGAAAGAGGTTATCCCGGTCGGGCGCCGCAGGCATGCGTTCCAGGCGGCCGTGATGATGTGCTGCGAGGCGGGAAAGATGCGTGAAGAGATAGTCGACCACGGGTTTTTCCTGGCCGGTGGTTGAATCCAGGTCCACGAGCGTGTGCGTTAGTGCAAACAGGTCCATAGTTTTTCGCTTGATAGAGCTTGTGGGAGAGCACAACGAAAGGAAGGGCCGCGTGGAAACACGCGGATGGCTGCCTCTCGATAGCGCTTCATCCGCGAAAAAGACTCCACGGACGACAGTGAACAGGCCTTAGACCTGAACCCCAACCGGAGCAAAGTCAGCGATCACTCCAGTTTCGGCGGCGATCAGAAGCGTTTCTCTGATCTGGCTTCTGGGCCGGGCCCCTTTCGACGAGCACCCGATGCTGATCGGGAAAGCTTGCTCGGCTACTCATGGCTGCCGCACCTCTACCAAGGTCTTCTCAAAGTAGAGGAAAAAGGAGCGAGTGTCAACCAACGAATGGGGCTTCTGCCAAAAGATACTCGAGCCCAAAGAGGCCGAAATGCCAGCGAGCCGGGGCTGCAGGAACCTCGAAGAAGAAACCGCGCTGAGATGTTCGATTCCCTTCAATATATAGTTATGAGTTAATAGTTTGCACTGGGATTGCGCTGCCAAAAATTGCCTGGCAGCAGAACCACGGTATTAGGATGATGGGAACCGCCCACCCAGCCGACCGGAGGCCTATGGAACAGGAAAAGCGCCGCACGCCCAGATACATCTTTATCGCCAGCGCGGAGTTGTATGACGAGCGGACAGATGTTCGCGTGGCCTCGCGCGTGAGCGAACTGAGTTTGCACGGCTGCTATCTGGATATGATGAATCCGTTTCCGGCGGGCACACTCGTTCTGCTGAAGATTTTTGCCGGCGACCTTACGTTTCAATCCAAGGGGAAAATCATCTATGCGACGCCGAACATGGGTGCGGGTGTCGTATTTATCGATGTCGACCCAAAGTACGACCACATCCTGAAAGGTTGGCTGGATACACTGGCAAAGGCTTGAGCGGCGCCGGGCTCACGAACCAAGCTTGCTTCCTGGGCCGCGCAACGCACGGCCGGGGCGTTCTTCGGTGATATTTCCCTCCCACACCACCGGGCGCCCATTCACAAAAACATACTTCACGCCCAGGGAATAGTGTAGCGAATCACTGTAGGTAGCCGGATCCTTCACGGCTTTCGGGTCAAAGACGGCGATATCCGCCATCATTCCAGGTCGAAGAATGCCCCGATCCAGCAAGCCGACGCGGCTGGCGGCGAGCGAGGTCATCTTGCGCACGGCTTCTTCGAGCCGCATGCTGTGCTGCTCCCGCGCATACTCGGCAAGAATTCGCGGAAATGTGCCGAATGCTCTAGGGTGCGCTTTCGTCTTGCTGAGGGGGCCGTCTTCGGCCTGCGCGGAGGAGTCGGAGCCAAACGCCACGAGCGGATTGGATACCGCAACGCGCACGTCCCCTTCCTCCATGATAGAAATCACCACCGAGCTGTTCCCCCGATCAGCGATCGCCAGGTCCATGGCCGCGTCTTTCGGATCCTTATTCATCTCGCGTCCGATTTCTTCCAACGTCTTCCCCTCGTATTTGGCGAGTTCAGGATTTACCACTTGAATCAGCAGCACACCCCCTGGTCCGCCCGAGCCGCGCCACTGGTTTTGCCACGTGTCACTCGGTTCCTCCATCTCCTTTTGCGCACGCGCGCGCTGAGCCGGATCTTTCAGCCGCTGGATCATCTTCTCGGCGCCGCCTTCGGAAATCCAGCTGGGAAAACAAGCGATGAGGCTGTTGGAGCCGCGCGTGTAGGGATAAACCGTCGCGGCAACGTCGATGCCACGGGCGCGCGCAGCTTCGATGCGGTGGAGAACTTCAGGCATTTTCCCCCAGTTTTCGCTGTAGGCGGTCTTGAGATGCCAGATGGTGGAAGAAATCTTGGCCTGCTGGGCAATCGTAAATACTTCATCGAGAGAGGTGAAAATTTGGTCGGCCTCGGAGCGCTGATGAGTGAAGTACACGCCACCGTATTGCCGTGCAACTTTTGCGAGTTCCACAATTTCCTCGGTGGAGGCAAAGGTGTCCGGCACGTATTGCAGGGCGGAGCTGAGGCCGAAAGCGCCTTGCTCCATCGCCTGCGCAACCAGTTGCCGCATCTGGTCGAGTTCCGCGGACGTGGCGGAGCGGTTGTCTGAGCCCATCACGTAGTTGCGCACGCCGCCGGCACCGACAAACGTGCCAAGGTTGATCGCGGATTTGTTGCGCTCAAAGTGTTTGAAATAATCCGCCAGCGTGGACCAATCGAGCGTGACTCCATATTTTTTCGCCGCATCTTCTCCCTCTTTGCGTAGCCGGTCATTCACGGGCGCGATAGAGCTGCCTTCGCCGGTGATCTCCGTGGTGACACCTTGAGTGATTTTGCTGGCCGCGCGATTGTCTACCAGGATGTTGAATTCCGATTGCCCTTGCAGGTCGATGAACCCCGGTGAGACCACCAGGCCTGTGGCATTCACCCGCTTGGCTGCGGAAGCCTTACTGAGATCGCCCATTGCTGCGATGCGATCTCCCAGAATTCCGATATCAGCCGCAAACCAAGCAGCGCCAGTGCCGTCGACGACATGAGCGCCAGAAATAATGAAATCGTAGCGCCTGCTTTGCGCAGGGCTTCGGCTGGCGCAGAACAGCATAGTGACGAGAATCAGCAGGAAGACAACGCGAATCTTGGTAGCCATGGATGACCTCAAGAAAATCCGAATGCCGCGATGATACACCAAAGCTCCACATCAGCTTGCGAGCTTTGGAATGAGTGCCGCGAAGGCTCAACAGCTGACGCAACTACTTCAGTTCCACCTCAACGATCTGGCCTTCAATTGTTCCTTCATTGGTAAGGGAGTGCGTGACCTTGGCGTCGACCCAGTGGAAATCGCCGGACTGAATTTCGTGCGAGAAGGATCTTCCATCCGGCGCGGTCATTTTCAACGGCATTTTGTTGACCGCCACAATCAAATAGGGCCGGTTGTGAGTGTGCATCGGCGAAGTGGCGCCCGGCGCAAGGGTCCACCGGTAGACCCGCCCGCTGAGGTTTTCTGCAGCCACAGGTCCCGCAAGGGAAGCTGAGGGCAGTTGCGGCCGCTGAAGGAGTTCAACGTCCAGAACTTCAAAGGTGCCCGGGCCAAAATTGTGGATGCGGTGAATCATCGGGGAAGCATTCACCGTTGGTGCGGAGAGGTCGCCCGGCTTGGAAGGTACGGACTGGCCCTCAGGCTCGTTCAACTTCTGCTGCGAGATGCTGGCGCTCGACAGTTCGATCGAGACGCGATCGTGGTCGTGAATGTGGTAAAGCGACCGCTCACCTTCTGGAATGGTGACATGCATAACCAGGACGTAGTCGTTCTTTAGAAGAGTATGGTGGTGCGGTTCCTGCTCGACCGGCACCGGCGCGGGATCGGAGGCATTCTGGGCAGCGAGGAAGGTAACAGATAGAACGACGAGCACCAGAATGAAAAGTGGTTTCATCGAAGGCTCCCGAAAGCTTCCGAATACGGAGCTCCATCCTACAACGTTCTGATCTATCACTGGAAAACTTCGAATTGCCTCAGACGCGAGCGGGCGGCAGGGACCGGAGGATGGCGAAGTAGTGGCACGTGCTACCGGCCAGCACGAAGAGGTGCCAGACGACATGGCTATAAGGGAGGCGCTTCCAGGCGTAGAAAATGACCCCCGAGGAGTAGAGCAATCCACCCGCGAGAAGCCACAGCATAGTAGTAGGGGCCACATGCGTGAGCATCGGCTTGGCGGCGACGATGACCAGCCACCCCATCGCCAGGTAGACTGCAGTGGACAGAAATTCAAAATGGTCGACAAACCAGAATTTGAACAGAATCCCCGCGATTGCCAATCCCCAGACCACGCCGAACAGCGACCAGCCCCATGCGCCGCGCAAATTCAAAAGCAGGAACGGCGTGTAAGTTCCTGCAATCAAGAGATAGATCGCCGAGTGGTCGAAAATCTTCAGCACGCGCTTGTGGCGGGGCGAAATCACCGCGTGATACAGCGTGGAAGCGGTGTACAGGCAAATCAGCGTGGCCCCGTAGATGGAGCAGGCGACAATGTGGCCCGCGGTGCCGCGCAAAATGGCGAAGGCAAGCAGCACAACGAACCCGGCAATGCTAAGCAAAAGGCCGATGCCATGCGTGACGGCGTTGGCGATTTCTTCAAGCCTCACTCGCCTGGAAAGTTGTGCAGTAGCCTTGCTCATACTTCTTAGATTGCGCTGCGGTGGGCCCGGTGACAAGGCATATGTGACGGGAGTTGCGTCGTTGCCCGATGCCACGCGATCCGGAAACTAGCTTGTGAAACTCGCGCGCATCACTGTTTGTAACGTTCCTTGTAAAAGTCGATCTGCTGCTGCAATTGTTCCTTCGATAGTCCCGCAGTCCATTTGTGGTAGTCGGACTTCATCACTTCGGTAGTGACACCGGGCATGAGCCGCTCCGCCTCTGGAATGAACTCCATGTAAAAAATCTTGGAGACTTCGAAGAACCCGTGCCATTGCGTGTAGTCCGGGCCCATCATGGCGGTGCCCATGCGCGCGCGGCGGCCTGCGTGGTGCCACAGCTCGTAGTAAGTCCACTCGATTTTTTCGTCGAAGGGCGTGGGAGTGAGTTTCTTGGCCGCGTACAACTTGTCCATGATGGATTTGGCGGGCTTGGCGAATTTCTCGTTATACAGCTCGACCGTCCCTTCGTATTGTGAGTAAAAATTATCTACCCAGCTGGTTGCGTGACAATTTGAGCACACATCCATCATGTTGAGCCGCCGCCGTTCCCAGTTCTCCAACTTCGTCGAAATGACCGGGCGAAGCGTGATGCTGATGCGGTCGCCCACGTCGTGCGTGACCACCTGATTCGGCGTCGCTGACATGTGGCAAGTGGCGCAGGTGGGTGCCGCCGAATAGTCCTTCCCCACCACCCATGATTTCGATTCCAGATTCATCTTCGCGACGTTGGCGCGGTATTGCACGCCGTGTTTTGATTCGTTGTAGATCTCGATCTGCGGGTGGTCAGGGCCTAGATGGCACTTACCGCAATTTTCCGGCATGCGCGCGGTTGCCGCACTGAACGAGTGGCGCCCGTGGCATGCAGCGCAAGTGCCCTTGCTGCCGTCGGGATTGATGCGCCCAATTCCGCTGTTGGGCCAGGTGGCGGCATCGAATTTTCCATCGCCAATGTACTTCACCTCGCTGCCATGGCACTGGCGGCATCCATTGTTTGCGGCGGGCCCCCCTTCGACAATTTCGCCCAGCATATTGTCGAGTGAGCCGATGAATTTTGCCGCTGCGGCGTGATGGCTCTTTTCGAATTCTTTCACTTCAGCGGCGTGGCAACGCCCGCAATACGTCGGCGTGACAATGACGGCAATCTTGTGCCCGTAATGTTCAAAGGTTGCCGGATCCCCCGCCGCGGCCTGATGGCACGAATAGCAGTCGACTCCGCTCTTTGCGTGCGCGCTGGATCGCCACTGCTCCACAATACCGGGCGTGGAACTGCCGTGACACTCGATGCAGGCTTTGCCCGCCTCGGAAACTTGCGGATCGTCCGCAAACGCGAATGGGGCGCACAAAAGCGCAAGGAGAACGGAGATTGCGCGAAAGTTCATAGGGCCTCCAGACAGGGCAGCACCGAAGGTGGAAAGGAATGCTTTCTCCGATTGTATACCTACGGAGAGGGAAGGAATGCGGTAAAGTCAAGACCGAAGGCGTTTCAAAGCCTCCGGGCTGTTAAAATCCCGGTGCGCCGCTCGAGGCGGGCCGCATTTCCGGCGCGTTTACGCCAAAACGCAGTTGCGCGAACCAGGACTGGCTTAGAGACATGAATCCGGTGTAGAGATATCCCCACACAAACAGGAGGAGGAAAGGCACGGTGGCATAATTTTCGTTACGTATGGCATAAGCCACGGCGAGCGCAAAATAGATGCCAAGAGCAATTTCGAAGTACGGCATCCAGCCGGATTTGTTCCTATATTTTTTTGCCGCGAACGTTCCGGACTTGCCTTCGATCTTGAATTTCGGCGTGCGCGCGAATTCCGATTTTTTGCCGAAGATAGCTTCGAGTACCGCCTGCGCGTTGCGCACGCTCAAGCCGATTCCCGTGGCCATCACGAAAGGCATGTAAAGAAACGTGGTCAGCCATGTCTTGGGGCGCAATTCCTTTTGCGCCGCGAGGTAAAAACTCGAGATGGAGCACGTGGAAGCGAGGAATAGCGGAAGGTCGATTACCAGCATCTGGAACCAGCCTTGATAAAATCGGACAATCATGGCGGGAAGCAGCATGGTGGAGAGCAGCACCATCAGGGGATAAGAGATGTTGGCCGTGAGATGGAAAAACGCTTCGGACTTTACGTGCCACGGAACATCCGAGCGAAAAACTTTGGGCAGGATCTTTTTCGCGGTTTGCATCAAGCCCTTGGCCCAGCGCGCCTGCTGAGCTTTGAACCCGTTCATGTCCACCGGCAACTCCGAAGGGCACTCAATTTCTGGCAGGTACAGGAACCTCCATCCCTTGAGCTGCGCGCGATAGGAGAGGTCGGTGTCCTCGGTGAGCGTGTCATGCTCCCAGCCGCCGGCGGCATCGATGGCCGCTCGGCGCCACACCCCGGCGGTGCCGTTGAAGTTGAAGAACGTGCCGCGGCGCGAACGCCCTCCATGCTCGATGACGAAGTGGCCGTCCAGCAAAATGGTCTCAACGCGTGTGAGCAGGGAATAATCACTGTTGAGATAGGTCCAGCGGGTCTGCACCATGCCAATGTTGTCGTCTCCATTGTGACTGAAGAAGTGGGGAATCGTGAGCCGTAGGAAGTCGGGCGGGGGGATGAAGTCCGCGTCGAAGATCGCGACGAATTCGCCTTGCGCCGTTTTCAAACCGTTTTCCAGCGCCCCGGCCTTGTAGCCTTCGCGATTCGTGCGGTGAATGTAAACGATAGGAAGGCCTTGCGCGGCGTGCCGTTCTACGCAGCCATGGGCAACGTCGCGGGTTTCGTCGGTGGAATCGTCGAGCACCTGAATGTCCAGAAGTTCACGCGGGTAGTCGAACTGCGAGACCGCGTCGACCAGCCGCTCGATCACGTAGCGCTCGTTGAAGATGGGAAGCTGTATGGTAACCTTTGGCCAGTGCGTTACCGGCCGGGGAGCCGAGGGAATATTTTTGCGATAGGTGTAGTAATCATACAGCAGCTTGTAGCGGTGCATTCCATAAGCGGCCAGGATGAATAGCACGATGAAGTACGGAATCATCATGGCCAGGTCGAAAGCGTTGGCATGATAGACCCCGCTGAAGGTCCTGTCCGTGAGTTTGTGCCAGTAGTGGCTCAGCGGGATCTGCTGCGCCGCAATCAGAAATGGAGTGAGAGTCGGCAAATCTAAAATTTCTCCGCATGCTTTCCGAAACCAATCGAAACCGGTGGAACTGGTTCTGGCCGCTGCTGGCAGGAGTCGTTCTGGAAGCGTTGTTCCTGCGCATGCATAGCTTGCACTATCTGAAAAATCACGCGATCGGGTTCATCGAGCTGGGGCTGGGCGCGGGCATTGTCTACCTTTTTGCCTTGTACGGATTTACTCACACGCGGACCACTCGCGCCACTACTATTCTACTGATTTTTGCCGCGATTGCATTCCGCGCGCCGCTCTGGCCGGTGGAGCCGACTCTCTCCGACGATTTGCAGCGCTACCGCTGGGAAGCGAAGGTGCAAGCAGCGGGTTGGAATCCGTACGCAATTGCGCCGAGCGATCCGCGGCTGGCATCGCTGCGCGACAAATACTATGAAATCATGCCGGGCCGCGAAATTCCGGCCATCTATCCACCCGCGACGGAGTTGGTCTTTCGCGCAACATGGGAATTCTTTCCGGGACCAGTGGCCTTCAAGGCGCCCTTTGCCGCCGCCGATGTGTTGGTGCTTCTGGTGCTGGCCTGGATGTTTCGGAACGAGAAGGATCGCAATTTCCGGCTGGCGGTTTACGCCTGGAACCCCTTGGTGATCGTGGAATTTGCCGGCAGCGGCCACAACGACGTTCTGGCCCTTCTCGGCATTGTGTGTGGGCTGGCACTGGTGAAGAAATGGCCTACGCTTGCCAGCGTTCCGATCTCTCTGGGTGCGATGGCGAAAGTGTTTCCGGCGGTGCTTCTGCCAGTTTGGATCCGTCACGCGGGATGGCCCGCCAAAAGAGCAGGTTGGTGGGCGGCGGCACTGGCGGCTGTGGCGGCGCTTGCGGTTCTGGCGCCCTACTGGAATGCCTTGGGGATGTTTCGCGCCAACATGACCTACTACGAGGCGACCTGGAGAAATTACCACGCGAGCTTGTACACCGTGATCGATTGGCTCACCGGCGGCAATACAAAAATTCCAGCACTTGTGGGCATTGGCGCGTCCTGGGGATTAGCTTTCTGGTTGGCATGGAAGAAGACCGAGCCTGCGCGCGCCGCGTATCTCTTGATCGGCACGATTCTGGCCCTCGGCCCCAACGGCTATTCGTGGTATTTCACCTGGATTGTGCCGCTGCTGTGTTTTTTCCCCAATCCCGCATGGCTGATGCTGACCATCCTGCAGTTTCTCTCCTACAACGTTTTGATAGGATACGGAATTCTAGGTGTTTTCCAATTCAATCCGCGGATGCAGTGGCTTGTGTACGCGCCGTTCTATCTTTTGTTGATTTTTCGCTGGCTCTATTCCCGCAAGCGCACCCCGCATCCCGGCTTCCTCGACGTACACACAGCCCCGCCCTTTCCTGAGAGATAATGTCCGCCACAGCCATGGCGGAACCAACCCACACGGAAACGAAGCGTCGCGGATCGTTGCAGGAAATTGCCAAGGAATTTCTGCGCCTGGGCTTTGTGGCTTACGGCGGACCGGCGGCGCACATTGCCATGATGGAGGAGCGATTTGTCCGCCGCCGCGAGTGGCTCGGCCGCGAACGTTTTCTGGATCTGGTGGGCGCTGTGAATCTGTTGCCTGGGCCGAGTTCCACGGAACTTGCAATTTACTTGGGCGAAATACGCGGCGGCCTCCCGGGCCTGGTTGTCGCGGGAGCATGTTTCATTTTACCGGCGGCGATACTGGTGGTCGGCTTGGCGTGGGCGTACGGAAAATTCGGCGCGGTGCCGCAGGTGCTGGGGCTGCTGTTCGGGATTAAGCCGGTAGTGGTGGCGCTGGTCGCGCAGGCGGTATGGAATCTGTCGAGGACGGCGCTGAAGAACGGGGGATTGGCGACACTGGCGGCGGCAGTGATCGCGTTTGCCTTTCTGAGCGTGAACGTACTTCTGCTGCTGATTAGCGCCGGCCTCCTTTGGATGTTGATCCGCGAAGGGCGGAAGCTGGCGAAATCACACGCAAGTCATGCGGGCGTCATGGGAATTGTCTCCGCGGGTGGAGTTGGGTCGGTAGGCGTCGCGCCGCTCTTTATCTATTTCCTGAAAGTCGGCGCCGTTCTGTTCGGAAGTGGCTACGTCTTGCTCGCCCTGCTGCGCGCAGACCTGGTGATAAAGCTACACTGGTTGACCGATGCGCAGTTGCTCGATGCCATTGCCGTGAGCCAAGCCACGCCGGGCCCGTTCTTCACCGTCGCCACGTTTATCGGATACCTGCTGGCAGGCTGGAGAGGCGCGGGGCTTGCCACGTTGGGAATGTTTCTCCCTGCGTTTGTGTACGTCGCACTGACCGCGGGATTCTTACCCAGGCTGCGCCAGTCGCCACTGGCGAGCGCATTTCTCGATGGCGTCAATGCAGCTGCCGTGGCGCTGATGGCCTATGTGGGCTGGCAGTTTGCGCGTGGGACGCTAGTAAACGTGCCAGCCATTGCACTGGCATTTGTGAGCGCTCTGCTCGTCTTTCGCTTCAAAATAAATTCCGCCTGGCTGGTGCTCGGTGGAGCCATAGCCGGAATTTTGCTCCACACCCTAGGCAGAATTTAAGAAACCAACCCTAATCGAGCAGTAATCCTGTGTAGCGGCCGGCTTCTGAGGCGGGCGCCTTTTTGTTTTGCGGATCTGTTTACGGCACCAAAACAATTTTTCCGAACGCTCCGGGCGCCAGCACGTCCTGATGGGCAACGGCCGCATCCTTAAGCGGAAGTTCCTTTCCGACAATCGGCCGCAGTGTGCCGTTCCCAAGACCCGCGGCGATCGCCGCGTGAATCTCCGTGGATTCCGCTTCCGTAGCGGCCCACAGCGTGAATCCGCGAACAGAAGCGCGCCGCATCATCAACTCGCGGGCGTTAATGGTGATTTCCCCGCGATTGCCAATCACGATGACGCGGCCGCGCATAGCGAGCAGCTTCAGGTCCGCGGCAAGATTCACGTTGGCCAGCATCTCGAGAATTACGTCCATCCCTCTCTCACCACTGACTTTCATGATTTCTTCGGTGTAGCCAGCCTTGGTGTGATCAAACGCATGATGCGCGCCTTCTTTCTTGATGAGTTCCAGGCCGCGCTGTGTTCCGGCCGTGCCGATAACCGTTAGTCCTTGCGCACGCGCGAACTGCACGCCGGCGAGGCCAACGCCGCCACTTGCGCCGTGGATCAGCAGCGTTTCTCCAGCGTGCGCTTTCGCGTGGTGGTGCAGCGCCGTGTACGCCGTGCCGTACGGGACCCAAAGCCCGGCGCCTTGTGCGAAAGAGATTTGTTCTGGCAGCAGATAAACCTGGGATTCCTCCGTAAGCGCGTATTCCGCGTAGGCGCCGCTCAGGGTTTTTGCGGTGTAGACGCGATCGCCAACTCTGACCTTCTTCACGCCCTCTCCGACAGCCTCTACGGTTCCAGCGGCGTCAGACCCCGGCGTGTAAGGCAGCGCCGGCTTAACGGCATAAGTCCCGTTGCGCATGTAGGTGTCGTACGGATTCACCCCCGCCGCATGTACCCGAACCAACACCTGTCCGGGCCCTGGTTTGGGCGTGGGAATTTCCTTTAGTTCCAGAACTTCGGGCCCTCCGAATCGATGAACTTGTATCGCTTTCATGTTCATGGAAATTTTCTCCGGCTTGAAAGTGCCTTCAACGTAAGGGGAATCGACTTCGCTCTCGCTTTGTACCACCACAGCGCGACCAGAGCCAAACAATTTAGAAATGATCGTCGCGGACCGCTCCGACCACTTCTTTGTCTATCACTCCGGAGGTTTGCGCCCACGCTGTGGTCTGCCAATTGTCTTTACCCTTTTTCTCCGGAATCCATGGCGGCAGTGTCTGGCTCAGATGAGTGGCCAGCGCGTAGACGTACGGTTCGTACATCTGGCGAAGCTCCAAAAGTTTTCGCTCCGCTTCGGGAGTGGCAAAAAGTACCGTGCCGTGCTGGGCAAGCTTCGAACGCATTTTCTCTAGTGTTTCCGGCGGTAAGCGATCGTTCTCAAGCGGAAGGGGAGCCGTCGAGAACACCTGGCATAGGTCGACAATCGCATGACGCGCAATCGCGAAGGTAAGCTCGGCTTGCTTCGCGCAGGAATCCTCAATCCCGGCCTTCGTCAGGGCGCAAGTGTCCAGGATCGCGGTGAGCGAGCCGATCCAGGATTGATTGTCGTGCTGCGAACGAAAGTAGGCCAGCACGGGATAGGAGAGGTGGCTTTCGAGCAATTCCGCGCACCAGTGTTCCCAGTCCTTCAGGAGCTCGCGAAGACTTTCGTGCCCGTTGGGATAACTGTGGCGGCGGAGGAGCTCACCCGCCGTGGGAGGTGTGCCGGCACGGGCGTCGAGCAGCGTGATGTTGGTCTCGCGGCTGGCAAAGGCTCCGTAAATAAAGGGAAGGTAGCCGATGACCGCAGCGAGAAAACCAAATCCAAAGCCGGCTTCGGCAACCACCAGGAGCCGCGCCAGCCCCGAACGTGGGATAACATCGCCCAGGCCAAGCGTAAAAAAGGTCGTGCCGCTGAGGTAAATATCGGTGTAGATGCTTGGTGTCATTCCGGTGACGTTGACGGCGGAGCCCGCGCCGTACTGCATCATGCCGAACGCAAGGACCAGCCCGATGGCCCACACGCCAATCAAGAAAAGCAGCGAGATGGGCCCGTAGAATCCCAAGAAGCTTTCTCTCATTTTTCGTGAGGAAATCAGCCGGGCGTAGAACTTCCAAGTTCTCCAGGTTGTGCGGTAGTAAAAACGCGTTAGGCGGAACTTACGCGTCACGCGCCGCGGCAGAATAATGGCCTCGAACGCATCCCATGCAACCAGCAGGAAAACCACCACACCTGCAATGAACACACCCGGAGCGGGGATCATGCGCAGTATTGTACTCGCAATAAGGCTGGGCCAGAAACTCACGCGGACTTCGAGGTTACAAGCTCCGCGCTCACCGTGATTTCCGCCTTATAAAGCTTGGATACGGGGCAGCCGGTTTCGGCGGCTTTGACCGCGGCGTCAAATTTAGCCTTGTCCGCTCCGGGAACGTGAGCGACCAGGTCGAGATGACTCTTGGTAATCGAAAAGCCCTCGCCGACCTTTTCCAGGCTGATGGTGCAGGTGGTTTCGAGCTTGGTGGCGGTGAGACCGGCGTTGCCGAGTTGCGCGGAGAGCGCCATGGTGAAACAGCCGGCATGAGCGGCAGCCAGGAGTTCTTCGGGATTCGTGCCGACGCCGTTTTCGAAGCGCGTGCTGAAGGAATACTGCGTGTTTTTCAGCGTGCCGCTATCGGTGGAAATGTTGCCTTTGCCGGTTTTCAGGTCGCCTTGCCAGACTGCGGAAGCTTTGCGTTGCATAAAATGTCTCCTTCTCGTGTTTTTTGTCGCCCGGTGGTTGCTGTGTCAAAGTTCGATTCGGAAACGTGCCGGTGGGTTACACGGGGGCGCAGAGAGATTCTACCATTGGTGGAAGATGAAAAATGCCCCAAGGGAAATGCAGGCAAAGCCAGCGGCGTAATTCCATTTGAACGACTCACCCAGGTAGGTGATCGAAAAAACGGAGAAGACGGAAAGCGTGATGACCTCCTGAATGGTCTTGAGCTGCGCGCTGGTGAATTGATAGGAGCCAAACCGGTTCGCCGGAACCTGAAAACAGTATTCGAAAAACGCGATTCCCCAACTTGCAACGATCACTTTCCACATCGCCACATTGCGGTATTTTAGGTGCCCGTACCACGCAAACGTCATGAAGATATTGGAAATGGTCAGAAGGATGATGGTGCGCAAGGTTGTGCTCCTCAGCTTGAGCTAACTAGCGTCTCTCTATTCATTTTTCAGTGTGGCGCTGGCTTTCATGCCAGCCTCTTCGGTTGAAATGCCCGAGCGCAGAAACAGCTCAACTGCATAATCGATGTTATTGGATCTTTCCCCCTTTTGAGAGGTTATGTCTGGCGCAAAGCAGTCGTATATTCGCAGCGGTAAGAGAAGAGCCTCCCTTTGAATAAGGCAGGTCATGGTCGAAATGCAGATTGTTCTTGGAGCCGCACAACACGCATTGGCCTTTGTCGCGCTACCAAACTTCCAATTTCACAGATGAGGGGATAACTCGATTATGAAGAAGGTCACACTTTGTCTGCGAAAGAAAAGGGTCTTCTGATTCGGTGAGTTGTAGCTTGAACTTGAATACGAGCCGCTGTCCATCAGATTCCTTCCATGCATCCATCAACAGAAAGAAACCGTTAAACGCCCAGATACCCGCGTGGATTTTTTCCTAGACTGCCACTAATTCAGGTTTTGACCCACGATTCTTCGCAATAAGCGCTGCATTCTCAAACAGGCCATTTTGTGTAAGCCTGCCACGCGGAGTAGATCGTGGTTGGTCAACGAGTTTGGGGTCTGGATTCTGCCTGTTTCGGGAGACATCGTGCCCCTCGTAGATGAGCACTCTGCCACTTCCCTCCACCAAATCCCGATACGGCGCGTTGGCGCGACGACTCATGAGGATCAGACTGCAATTCGGCCTAAGCCGAAAGTTCATGCCCTTTTGAAGGCTGGCCGTCCAAGCCTGGCATATTTCAAGATAAGAAATAACTTCACCGGGAGCATGAGGAAGTCCCTGCATTCCGGCAGCTCCAAATTTAAACGTTGAGGGAAAGCGACACGAGGCCCGGGGGAGTCGCAGGAACAATCGGCGGCAGCTTGCTCCGATCAATTGGATTGTAAAGCGTGTCGCGTTCCACTGGGACGCGGCCGGCAGCGCGGATCAACCGCTCGAGTTCGGCACGCGGCGTGAATTCGGCGGTGGTAGCGCCGGCGTCATGGTAAATCTTCTCCTCCACCACCGTGCCATCCATATCGTTAGCTCCGAACCGCAACGCGATCTGCGCGATGCTGGGCGTGAGCATGATCCAGTAAGCCTTGATGTGATCGAAATTATCGAGTAGCAAGCGCGAGACAGCGATGTTACGCAGATCGTCGTAACCCGTGGGCTTGGGGATGTGCGCCAACGGCGTATTTTCGGGATGAAAGGCCAGGGGGATGAACGCCACGAAGCCGTGCGTTTCGTCCTGCGTCTCGCGAAGCAGCACCAGGTGATCGACGCGTTCTTCCACGGTTTCGACGTGGCCATACAGCATGGTGGCATTGGTACGAAGGCCGATGCGATGCGCCTTCTTCGCCATGCTCAGCCACATGCGCCCGCTCACCTTGTGATCGCAAATAATGCGCCGCACACGCGGGTGGAAAATCTCGGCCCCACCGCCAGGGCAGGAATCCACGCCCGCATTCTTCATTTTCCGCAGTGTGTCCTCGATGCTCAGCCTGGCAATCCGCGCGAAGTAGTGAACCTCGACCATGGTGAACGCCTTGAGGTGCACGTGCGGGTGCCGCTGCTTCAATCCGCGGATCAGTTCCAAAAAATGGTCAAAGGGCAAATCCGGATGCAATCCGCCGACAATGTGAATCTCCGTGGCGCCTTCGCGAACGCCTTGCGCGGCCCGTTCGTACATTTCTTCAAGCGTGTAGGTGTAAGCGCCTGGCGCTCCTGGGTCTCGCCCAAACGCACAAAGCTTACAGTGTGCTACGCAAACGTTGGTCGGATTAATGTGCCGATTCACGTTGTAATACGTAACATTGCCGTGGCGCTTCTCGCGGACATAGTTCGCCAGCCACCCGGCGGCCAGAAGATCGGGAGTTTTATACAGCGCAACGCCATCGTCGAAAGATAGTCGCTCGCCGGCAAGCACCTTGTCAGCGATGGGCTTCAGACTAGCATCGGTGAGGATCAGTTCCGCCACGGTTCCACTCTTCTATGATGCCTCAGCCAGTCCGAGGCGCCACAATTTCTCTCATTTCGAATATTTCAAACCCGCCAAACAGCCACAGCGGCGCCCCAGAACAACAGAAACAGCATACTAATATAGCCGTTCACGGTGAAAAACGCAGCGTTCAGCTTGCTCAGGTCGTTCGCCTTCACCAGGGAATGTTCGTAGCCGAGTAGCCCAGCGACGACCACGATTCCAGCCCAAGCCGGCCAGGGCAATCCGAAGCTCAGCGCTAGCCAACTCAGAAGAATCACCACGCCAGCATGCATTAGCCGCGCGATCCATAGCGCGTTTGCGATCCCAAAACGCTTGGGCACCGAATAGAGCCCCACTTCCGCGTCAAACTCCACATCCTGGCAAGCATAGAGCACGTCAAAGCCCCCGACCCACAGAGTTACCGCGGCGCAAAGAATCAACATGCGCCAATCGAGGCTGCCCGTAATCGCGATCCAGGCCGCCGCGGGAGAAATCCCTAGCGCGAACCCGAGAAAGAGATGCGACCAGTGCGTGAAGCGCTTGGTGTAGGAGTAGAAAAACAGGATCGCAAGGGCCAGCGGCGCAAGTTTCAGCGCCAGCAGGTTGAGCTGCCACGCCGCAACGAAAAACACCGCAACCGCAACCAACGTAAATGCCCAGGCAAACGAAACGGAGAGCGCACCTGTGGCCAGCGCGCGCATTTTGGTTCGCGGATTTTCCTTATCGTAGCGCAGATCCACGATTCGATTGATCGTCATGGCTGCCGAGCGCGCAGCAACCATCGCCACAATAATCCACAGGATCTGACGGAGATTGGGCCAGCCGTGCGTTGTGGCTCGCGCGGCCAGCAAGGCTCCAATCAGGGCAAAGGGCAGCGCGAACACGGAGTGCTCAAACTTGATCATTTCAAACACTGTGCGAATGCGGCCGGTCATGTGCTGTTAGCCTCCCGCCTTTCTGGCCGCGGCGCTGCCGGTCCAGCGATACATCTTTTCCTGCGAGAGCCCGGCTTGCGCCAGCACGCGGCAGACATATTGGGTAACCATTTCGTCGATGGACTTCGGCTTAAAATAAAAGGCTGGAATCACGGGCATGATCACCGCGCCGGCTTGCTGCGCCCGCAACATATTCTCCAAGTGAATGCGATTGAATGGCGTGTCGCGCACGCACAACACCAGCTTGCGCCTTTCCTTCAACATCACGTCAGCCGCGCGCGCCACTAGGTCGTCGCTCATGGCTGTCGCAATCGATGCGAGCGCGCCCATGGTGCAGGGAATCACGATCATGGCATCAACTTCGTAGCTGCCGGACGCGATCGACGCCCCCACATCTTTATTCGAAATGGTTTCAATCTTCTTGGAATTGCGCCCCAGAATGCGCCCGGGCAGTTTCTTCAGATCCCCCGACATAATGCCAAGCTCTTCGGAAAAAAGCCGCTGGCCGGTTTCCGTGACCACCAGATGGACGCGCGAGACGCACGGGTCATCCTCGAGCAGCGCTAACGTTTTTTGCGCAAGGATCGCCCCGCTCGCCCCGGTCACACCAATCGTGATGATTCGCCCTTGAGTAGCAGCCATTGTTTTTCGCGGATATTCTCAGTCTCGCAGCGGCTCCGCGGCAAGTCAAGCATAGGCGCGCCGCGGCGGGAGTGTTAAGATTCGTGGCGGTTGAAATCTATGAATTCCGAAGAAATTTTGAAACTTCTGGAGAGCGTTGAAGCCAGAAAACTCACCCCCAAAGCGGCCGTCGAGCGGCTCAAGCATATGCCGTTTGAGGACATCGGTTTCGCCAAGGTGGATCATCATCGCGCGCTGCGCCAGGGCTATGCCGAAGTGGTGTTCGGCAAGGGGAAGACGCCCGCGCAGGTGGCGGAAATCGTGCGTGCCATGGTCCGCCACAAAGATTCGCGGCAGAACATTCTGGTGACGCGCGCGGACGCGAAAATATATGCGGCGGTGAAGCGCGTGAACCACGCGGCGAAATTTCACCCCGCTTCCGGCGTGATCACCATCGAGCGCAGCAAAACAATCACGGGAAAGGGCACCATCCTGATTGTCTCCGCGGGCACCAGCGATATTCCCGTGGCGGAAGAAGCGCTTCTGACGGCCCGGATGATGGGCAATCGCGCAGATCCTCTCTATGACGTGGGCGTGGCGGGAATTCACCGCCTGCTCGATCATCGCGGCATGTTGATCGATGCGCGCGTCATTATCTGCATCGCCGGCATGGAAGGCGCTCTACCCAGCGTCGTTGGCGGACTGGTGAGTGTACCGGTAATCGCCGTTCCCACCAACACGGGTTACGGCGCAAGTTTTGGCGGCGTCGCGGCGCTGCTGGGTATGTTGAACTCCTGCGCCTCCAACGTGACCGTCGTGAATATCGACAACGGTTTCGGCGCGGCCTGCGTCGCCTCCTGCATCAATCGCCTGTAGGCGACGCCGTGTTCTTCAAAAGGACTTTCATCACACCTCGCTCCTGCGCGTAAAGTATCGCCTGCGCAGCGTCCTTTAGCGCAAACGTGCGCGATATCAGCGGCGTGGGATCGACTTTGCCCGTGCGAAGCAACTGGATCGCTTTCGCAAAAGGACCGCAGCGCGAGCCCACAACCGTAATCTCTCTCACGACAATCGGCCAGGTCTCCACAGGCGCGGCTCCATGAAAAGTTGATTTCAGCAGAAGCGTCCCTCGCGGCTCCGTCATTTGCTGCGCCAGCATCAAGCCCGTTGGCGAACCGGTTGCCTCGACGACCAGCCGGTAATTCTCCTTTCTATGCTTCAGATCGCTCGCGTCTCCGCAAACTGTTTTCGTCTTGATCCCCGCGCGCCGCGCCAATTTCAATTTCGTTTCATGCTTGCCGTACAGGGTGACTTTGTTCCCTGCCGTTTGCAGAACCAGCCCGATCAGTTGCGCGAGCTTCCCATCGCCAAGCACCGCGGCGACAGGGAACTTGCGAATCCGTATCTGATCCAGGATCTGACAAGCCGCGGCTAGCGGCTCAATGAAAACAGCCTTCTCGTCAGCGACATTTGCCGGAATCACGTGAAGATTTTCGACCGGCAACGCCAGATACTCCGCGAACGCTCCGTCGTGCGCCACAATCCCGAGCACGGTGCGCCGCATGCAATGGGTCTTCAAACCGCGGCGGCAAAACTCGCAAACCGGTTTGTACCCATACGCGGAGCAAGACACATTGATTTCGCCAGCCACGCGCTTGCCCAGCCAACGCTTTCGCATCGCCTCGGAGACCTCCGCCACCTCAACGACTTCCCCCACAAACTCATGCCCAGGCACCCCATGAAACTGATGGTAGCCGCGCAAAATCTCAACGTCGGTATTGCAAATCCCCGCCAATCGCACGTGAACAAGGGCCCACCCTGGACGCAGCCTAGGCCAAGGCTTTTGGATAGCTTTCAGGTGCTGACGGGAGACCGTGAAGGCCAACATGCGAGAAGTATGATGAAATTCAGCCCATTGCAGCAACCAGAGATTCGGCGAGCGCGCTTTCCTGCTCCGGGAAAACAGTGCGCAAATCTACTAGCAGGCGGTCCTCTTCGATCCGGGCAATCACGGGGATTCCACCAAGACCTTTTCGCAGACGCGCTTCCAACTCGGTGGAGGAATAGCGTGTGCTGCCAATGCGCACGAGTTTCGTCTGCAACGACTGTGCGGGAGTGGAGCCGCCCCCCACCAGGGAATGTCCGTCCGCGATTTCGATTTGAGCGGCGTGTGCATCAATCCGCGGGCGCACCGACTCTACAAATGTTTTCGTGCGATTCGCAACTTCTTCCAATGTTAAGCGGATCATTCGGAGAGCCGGTATTTCGTTCCAATCGGCTCGGAGATAAGCGCGCAACGTCGCTTCCATCGCCACGATCGTGAGCTTATCCACGCGCAATGCTCGAAACAACGGATGGCGCCGCACTTTCGTGACCAGTTCCTTCTTCCCGGCGATGATCCCTGCCTGTGGCCCGCCCAGAAGTTTGTCGCCGCTGAAAAGCACCAGCGAAAAACCCGCCTCCACGCTCTCCCGTGCAGTGGGCTCATGAATTCCCGCGCCGGAAAGATCAAAAAGGCAGCCCGAGCCAAGGTCTTCGACCACAGGCAGCCCGCGGCGCTTGCCGAGAGCAATCAACTCGGCAACATCCGGTTTTTCCGTGAAGCCGCTTACCGTAAAATTCGAAGGATGCACGCGCAAGAGCACCCGCGTCTTTTCCCCGATCGCGTTTTCATAATCCGCGATGCGCGTGCGATTCGTAGTGCCCACTTCGCGAAGCACCGCCCCACTCTGCTCCATGATTTCCGGGATGCGGAAGCCGTCGCCAATCTCAATCAATTCGCCCCGCGACACAATCACTTCGCCCCCGCGAGCCACTGCCGCAAGCGTCACCAGAACGGCCGCCGCGCAGTTATTCACCACAATCGCCGCTTCCGCGCCGGTCAAGCGCTCGATCAGGCGCGACAGGTGCACATCTCGCTTCCCCCGCGCTCCCGCCGACAAGTCGTATTCGAGGTTCGAGTATTGCGTAACCGAACGCTGCAGTTCCGCGATTGCTGCCGCAGTGAGCGGAGCCCGGCCAAGATTCGTGTGCAAGATCACGCCCGAGGCATTAATCACCGGTCGCAGTGAGGGCGCAAGCTCCGCCTCCACCGCCGCAACGATGCGCACTTCCAGCACGCCCGCATCAATCGCGCCTTCCTCCTGCACTTCACCAGAACCAATCTCGCGCCGCACCTGGCCCAGCACTTCGCGCACAATCTCTACCGCATAGCCGTGTTCCACCTTTGCGCTGAGCCCCGCAAGGCGCGGTCGCGACAATAGCTCATCTACTGAAGGGAGTCGGCGCAGCAGCGCGGTCTGGTCCGCCGAAGGTCGGCGTTTGGCCGGAATGGACATGGCGCCATTTCATCACAGCCGCCCGGCCCTCGCAATTCTTCTTCCGCCCTTTCATGCAGGTGCTCTCACTTCCGCCACCGGGTTCCTTCCTAGTTGACGCCCGCCTTGGGCACTTCTACGATGTGAGTTCGAGGCGATTCTCTCTATGGCCACTTTTGACGAGGAACTCTCGCAGTTGGAGCGGGACATCCGTCAGCTCAAGATCGAATACGACATGTTTTTTGGCGGCGGAAGAAAGCGACCGCCCACCGAAGTCGAGTGGCGCATCGAACTGCTGGTCAAACGTTATTCAGAGCGCGGCGGGGAATTGAGTTACGGCCAGCGCTTCAAATTCAACAACCTGGCGCAAAGCTACGCCAAATACAAGGACGTCTTCCGTAAACGCATGGCGCAACGCGAGGAAGGCAAGGTTCAAAGGCACTTTGGCGCCGCAGCCAAGGCCATTGAGGCGGAACGCGCCCGCGCGCAAGCTGACGCCGGAAAAAAAGAAACGGCCGCGTTTGTTCCCGCCCCGTCTGAATCGAAATCCTTCCACGTGGTCTGTTCCGAGCCGGAAAAAGAGACCGAGAAGGTAGACCGGCTTTATGACGCGTTTTTGCAGGCGAAGAGAGAGGCGGGCGAAGAGACCAGCAAACTCACGCGCGTCGGTTTCAGCGAATTTGTCTGCAAGAAAACGAAAGACCTGCAGGCCGAGAAGAACTGCCACGACGTGGAATACGTCGTTGAAACGATAGACGGCCAGGTCAAGCTGAAAGCCCTCGTGAAATCCTGATTGCTCTACCAGGCAATCGAGGCACCGTTCATTGTTCACCGTGGCGAGTGCTACTATCTTTTCGTATCGTTCGACCTGTGTTGCCTCGGAGCAAAGAGCACTTGCAGAACCCTAGTGGGGCGGTCGCGCGAAGTCACCGGGCCCTACCTTGACGCACCAGGGAAGAAGATGAGCGAGGGAGCAGCGACGCCGTTGCATGGCCGTTCCCGTGGGCTTTGCGGCAGCCGCGCAGAGATAGAAAATTCTGCGGCGTGCAAACAACCAGGTTCACTGAGAAATCATCAGTCCTTACAGGTGCGTCGTGTGGCGCGTATTAACTCCCCGGTGGCTGTTTCTTCTGCTGTGCTCGGGCATTCTTGTAGCCCGGTTAGGGGACTTACCGGCCGCGCCTCTAGTCCTGGGTGAACTCAGCGAGAAAGCGACTTTCGCTCCAGCCCCTGCCATCGTCGTGGGTTTCGTCGGCGGGTTTGTCCGCCATGACAACACCGCGCATAGCCCGGTGCAACTAGCCGCGCATCTCCGCGATACTTATCCTTCGGGTGTGTACGTGGGAGTGTTCGAGAATCGCCGCCGTGAGCAAGCCCATCAGGAAATTTTGAAAACTCTGGACACCGACCACGACGGAACGTTATCGGAGCACGAGAAGCGGGATGCCCGCATTGTCATCTATGGGGTGAGCTGGGGTGGTTCAGAAACGGTGGCGCTGGCGCGCGAATTGGAAGAAGAGAAAATCCCCGTCCTGTTGACCATACAGGTGGACAGCGTCGCCAAAATGAGCCAGAACGATGCCTTAATTCCTGCCAACGTGGCTGAAGCTGTGAATTTTTATCAGCCCGATGGCTTGCTCCACGGTCAGGCTGAAATTCGAGCCGCGGATCCGTCGCGTACCCGCATTCTCGGCAATTTCCGCTCCGAGTATAAGTCGAAACCTCTCGGGTGCGAGCACTATCCGTGGTACGACCGCGTCTTCGTAAGACAGCACACTGAAATCGAGTGTGATCCGGCGGTTTGGAATCAAGTGGAGTCACTCATTCGGTCGAAATTGCCGCAGGTCGGGACGTAGTGGGTTCCGAAACCTTCTTTGCCTCGTGCGGCTGAACCTTCGAAATGCTCAACCCCCGCTTTCATTCCTCTCCACTAGCCTGCATAATCACGCCGTGGGCGATCTTGACCGGAGTGGTATTCGTCGCGGAAATAGCACCGATTTCCGCGGAGGCGCGCTGGAGGTTTGCCCAGTCCTGTTGGAACTCAAGCATCGTTTCGCGCCTGTGTTTCGGGCTTTTCAAGAAAGTCCCGGTGCGGGCGAGGAACAATTTATAGGACAGTTGCGCGTTTGACCCGGGAGCCAGAGCGTTGCTTGCGCTCACACCCACTCTAGTGGACTCGCCATTCTCCGAAAGCTCCATCGACGCGGCGCCGTCGCTGTCTACGGAAGCTGTTCCCGCATGGTCTAGATGCTTGAAGAAACCAGAGATTCCGCGGGGTTGAATCACATTCTTGTTTTCCTCGGCAATTGAGTCAAAGGCGTTGCGATATTTCTTCCATTCCGAGGACGTGCCGACGATTCGCATTCGCTCCCCGGGCAAGGCAGCTGCCGGCGGCCGGGGAGGTGATGTGAGATTTTCTGGACCCAGCTCTGCGGCTGGATGCTTCTCGAACTCGTGCTGCGGATTGAATCGTCCGGTAAAAACGTAGGATCCGGCCACCACGGGCAATGCGTGATCGGCAAAAATGATCATGGGAATCAGGAGTTTCTTGGAGTGAAACAACTGCTCGGTTCCCGCGCGGACTTCGCTGCTTCGTTTGATTGCTCCGGGCACTTGAGGAAAGTGCATAACGCGGAAATTCAATTCCGGATGGCGAAGGGCATAGTGTGTGAATGAGCGCGCCACCGCTTTCGGGCTGGTCATTCCGAAATCGTTGACGTAGTCGCGATTGACCGCGTGCGGGAAATAGGTATTGATGACTTCCCGGGTAAAATCCGCGCAATTGTGGGTGGCGCCGTTAAAGTGATTCTTGTTCGCCGAATCGTCAAACTCGGCAACAAGCTCGCGATCTTGTTCAACCGACGTATCCACGACAAAAATGTGGACTCCGCGGATGAGAGTTGCAGCCACCATTTCCCGCCATTCCGCCTTGCCGCTGGTCCGGCAAGCCGAGCTGGCGCAATATTCCGACAGGTACTTCTCCCGGTATCGTTCTTCCAGAACGTGCTTGACCTTGTAGGAACCAAAAATTGGGCGATTCCGGGAATCTTCCACTCCGTACAGGTAAACGTTGAGCGGCACGATGTTCCATTCGAACGGCTGGTCCTCTCCAATATTGATGTAAATGCTCATTACGGATCCCAACTCTCCGGGGCGGCACATTCTGAGTTTTATAGGCGACTCCGCGCAAATGCGCGAGAAATAGATCGCGCTGTGCCCTGTTCCGGTGATCCTGTCCATGCTTTCATCGAGCGATTCGTTGAGCACCACTCCCACATCGCCATAGGCGCGGTGACCTGCAACCGACGCAAACAAAAATGCGAGAACATAACGAAGAACGGCCTCGCCGATGGGCCTGCCAGTCAAGAAACGTCGCTTGAACCAGAGACCTTCGTTCAACACGAGCGGGAACAATGTGCCTCCTCGGCTGGTCGACGTGCGGCTGCGGCCCTGTTTCATCCCTATCTTTAAACACTTCCGTCAGGGGAAAGTTGCCCACAACTTCAATAACGTCCATGGATAGAATGACTTACGGCCATAAACCTAATGCACCTTGCCTTGGGTTGCACCCGAAAGCGTGCTGAAGAATCTCGTGTGGTTATCAAAGCCAGTGCCTGAAAACGCACGCCTATCTGCCAAGTCATTCACTTTAGGCGAGTTGTAGCTAGTCGACGGCCCTCGGCTAGCCACTTAAAGCTGGTCTTGCACCCCCGTCACATTGTGGTGTGACGCAAAGTACTGACCCGTGTGTCGATGGTCTGGGAGATTCAGAGAGATGCTCTTGAAAGGACTCCCTCCCCATGCCTACGGCCCCATCCCTCAAGCTTGAAACTCTGCGCACCTTGCCCACGGATGCGGCACGACAGATTCAATGGCGCTTTGCGGATCGTTACGACCTGCAAATGCTTGTGCAGTCGGCGCGGTCGGTAGCCCGTGGTCCGGTGGCCAAGTTGGTGGCCCAGGGGGGCCGCAATTCCCATGAATGGACACCAGGGAAGGCAGAGTTGCTCGAGGCGTTCGATCGTTCCGGCATCACAGCAGTGTTCATGGACCCGGAACAAGGGGGATTCATTGCCGGGCCGCGGAATTTGGCGCTTGCGCTGGTGGCCTTTGAGTTGGCCTGGGTCGATGGCGGAGCGGCAACAGCGAGTTTAGCAGGGTGCCTGGCGTTGGCACCGATTCACGAGCGTGGCACGGCGGAACAGCGGGACCACTATATGAAGCTGGCTGCTCCGGCTCAACCCGGCGAAGACCGCAAACCATGGCGCGGCGCTTTTTGTCTTACCGAGCCAATACCCTATGTCGGGGTCGATACCGGCATGCTCGACGGCAAGATAAGCATCGTGGAATGGAAGGAAGGACAAGAGCCCCTGCTTCAAGTCGAAAAGCGCGGCCGGTTCATTACCAATATCGGATTTGCGAATTTCGTTACGGCTGCGGTGGACTCGGGCGACCCGCGGATCAAGGGGAGTTGCATGGTTATCCTCGAAGAAACTGATCCGGGCGTGTTTGACCGCGGAACTCCCACGCGAAAAATGGTCCATCAATTGTCTTCGACCGGAGACCCGATCTTCAGTTTGAGAATACCAGCGAGCCGCATCGTGGGTGGGTACGACATTAAAGACGGTGTGCTGATTCCTCGTCACAGCCACAGCGAGGTGATTGAAGCGGTGTTCCGGCGCACGCGCGTCACCGTTGGCGTGATGACGGCGGCGAAACTGCTCTCCGCTGTCGAACCCATCATCCGCTACCAGCGCGGCAGGTTTCGTGGTGCCACCACGGCCACGCCCGGATCAGTCCGCTATCAAATGGGATTGCAGGCCCGCGAGGACGCGCTTCACCGGCTGATCGACGTCTGGGCCACAGGGGAGGCGAGCGCTTCCCTGGCTTTTGCCGCTGCGCGCGCCTTCGATGAGCTCGACCCATTGGAACGGGAAACGCAGGAAATTCTCTTGAAGCAGGGAGCAAGCGGCCCGCGCGCACAGGCAAAACTGTTGCGCCAAGCTTCGGAGGAAGCAGCACTGCTGCTCAGGCTGCCAACTGCGGATGCCCGCAGAGAGCGGCTCCAAACCGATCCACTGTTGCGCTTCGTTACCCTTGATTCACAGGCGGACATCCTGTGCCCAGCGGCCAAACTTTGGAATACAGGCTGGGGAGCGCAGACGATGCGCGAAGCGGTGAGCTTGATGGGCGGTTATGGAATCACCGAGGATTGTCCGGGGTTCCTAGGGAATAAATGGATGGATGCACAACTGGAAGCCACGTATGAAGGTCCCGAAGCAGTGCAGCGCAGGCAGCTTTCCGTGACCATGATCAATCCTGTCTTCCTGGCGCAATTCCGGAACTGGATCCGGGAAATGCGCAGCATTGCTTCTGAAAACCCGGGCACTGGAGCATGCACACTGGCTACGGCGATGACCATGTGGCTGTGGACACTGGAGCGCCTGCAGCACAGCACGGATGGCAACGGGGAGAAGCTTTATCAGAACGCGCGCCAGGGAGTGACGTTTCCGATGGCCGATGCGCTCTGCTGGCTGTTGGCCGTGCGTTGCCAGATTTTGGATGTGTTGGAAGTCAAACGTTGCGGAGCCGAAGATGCCTCGGTCGCCGAGGGCCTACCTGGACTCGTGAATTTCATGACTGATCTATGCCACGTGCAGTCGGCGCGAGCGAGCGGAGAAATTGCGCGGATTTGCGCCGAACTGGTGTTTGGCTACAACCGTCATCCGGCGTGGGATGAGGAAGGATCTCAGAGCTGCTTCCTGCAAGATGAGATCGACGCTCTCGAGGGATTCATTCCGGGGATCGCCGCCTGCACGGTCGACATCATTGGCAATGATGGATCCCATCCGAAGAAGGCTGGTCCTTGTGCCAAGTGCAACGGCGCGGAAACATTTCTTACCCTGCACAGCAAACTGGACACTTGCCTGACGGGCGCTCGGCTGGCAAAAGACCGCGCTGCCGATGCGGTTTCGAAGCTGATGATTCCGGAAGTGCTGGATTATCCGGCATGAGTTCTGCGGCATCCGAATCGTCAGGCAACTCAGTGCGGCAGCAGATGGCAGTGGACATCGCCTGCGTGGGTTTCGGACCCGCCATGGGCGGCTTCCTCACTACACTTTCGCGCAACTTGCTCAACGCTGACGGTACCCCGAGGTTCGAGAGCGCAGCACTGCCCGGCGCTCCCATGCAGGTGATTTGTTACGAGCGTGCCGGCGGCTTGGCATTCGGCGTTTCGGGCGTTGTTACGCGCGCACGTGGCATTCGCGGAAGTTTTACAGATTTGAATCCGGCGCAAATTCCCATGGCGGTCCCGGTTAAGAGCGAAAAGTTGGTCTACTTACTGGATCCTGGCAAGGCCAGCCGTCGTTCCATTGCACTGCGCACCATTGATCGATTCATTCGAACTTTTAAACCCTTGGCCCGTTTTCGCGATGAGGCCATCGAACTACCCTACATTCCCAGCTTCTTGAAGAAGCATGATGGCCTGGTGCTTTCGATTGGCCAATTCAATCAGTGGGTGGGCGAGCAACTGACTGCTTCCGGATTGGTGCAAATCTGGCCCAGCACGCCGGTGAGTGGGCCTTTGATCGAAAACAATGGTGTGAGCGGCGTGCGTCTGGCCGATCAGGGCGCTGATCTGAGCGGAAATCCCGCGGAAGGTTTTATGCCTGGCATGGATGTTCGTGCGGCCCTCACGGTTGTGGGCGATGGCCCCGTGGGCTCTGTTGGCCGGGGAATCGATGCGCATTTCGGCTTACCTCCAGGCCACGGCATCCGCGAGTGGGCACTGGGCATGAAGATGGTGGTTGAGCTCCGGGAGGATTGCGGGCTGGAACCCGGCACGGTCTTGCATACTTTTGGTTTCCCAGAGCCGCAAATGTTCGGTTTTCTTTACGTACACCCCAACCGCCTGGCGTCGGTGGGGATTTTTGTTCCTTCGTGGTTTCGCAGCCCGGTTCGCACCGGCTACCGCTATCTGCAGCACTTCATGCTTCATCCTTATATATGGCGCCACTTAGAAGGCGGAACACTCAAGTCGTGGGGCGCGAAATCATTGCAGGAGTCGGGCCGCCACGGGGAGCCCTTTCTTGCAGGAAACGGCTACGCCCGGATCGGGGAAGGCTCCGGAAGCACCAACGTTTTAGCGGGATCGGGTGTGGACGAAGCTTGGACCACCGGTGTGCATTTGGCGGAAGCCGTCACCGAACTGTTGGAACACAAGCGCCCCTTCACACACGAGAATCTAGAGGAAGCCTACGTAACGCGGCGGCGAGTGAGTTGGGTCGATTGGGAATCCCGTGTGGCTTGCAATTCCCGGAATGGTTTCTCTTACGGCATGATTCCCGGATTATTGGGAATGGCGCTCGCGGGTTTTTCGCGAGGAAAGATGTTCATCCCTGCGCGGTCAGATTCGCCACACGCGGCGGGCTCATCGTTGGAAGAAGTCTATGCGAGGCGAATTTCCCCGACGGAACTGAAACACATGGCCGACGACGCCATTGCTCACGGCTTGCCACTGCACGACCAGATCATGAATCGCTGCGGTTGGCCGGAGATTCCACTCGATGGGAAACTTCTGGTTTCCCAGCAAGACGCTCTGCTGATGGGCGGAAGTGTGCAAGCGCCGCCAGGCTACGCCAACCACGTCGTGTTCGTCCGTCCGGGAGTTTGCCGCGCTTGCGAACCGAAGCTGTGCGTGGAAATGTGCTCCGGACAGGCCATCACGCGAGGCCAGGACGGTGTGCCAATCTTCGACCGTGAAAAGTGCATCTTCTGCGGCGCCTGCTTGTGGAATTGCCGGGCGGAAGCCGATGGCGAGCCCAGCAACGTTGACTTCCACGCCGGGGCGGGCGGATTGCATTCCGTATTGAATTGATTTCGAAATTCAGAGCTACGATTCGCAATTGTGAGGATGCCACAACCATGAGTGCCGGATATCAGATTGTTGTGTGCGGCAGTATTGTGCCGGACCCGTTGCAAACTCTCGAGCCGATCCATACGCCCGCCGGCCCAGCCCTGAAAAACGAGATGTTGCTGCCCGCGGTGCTCGACCCTTGGGCCGGACATGCGCTGTACGAAGCCGCAAATCTTGCGTCGCGCGTGCCTGGAAGCAAGGTCTGGCTCGTTAGCCTGGGGACAAAGGCCAAGTTGCAGCAGGTAATGATGACCATCGCCCAAAAAGTGAGTTTCGAATTGCTGGCGATTGACGCGCCCGCAAGCGGATTCGTTGATGCTCACTCTGTTGCGGAGATTCTTGCGGAGGCCGTCAGTGCAATTCCGGGATTGGATCGTTCGCGACTGTTGTTGTTTGGCGGATGGGAATCGGCTTCTCGCGGTGCCGGGGTGACGCTGCAGTTAATCGGAGAGCGCCTGGGTATCCTCGATCAGTTCCAGGGTGTCGACCAAATCAGCGTACAGGAGGATGGCTCACTTGAAGTTCTCGAGCGCATTGAAGGTGGCCGACACCAGGTTTCCGTTTGCCAGGGTCCGCCCGCACTGCTCGGATGGGCGACCGGCAACCTCCCGGAACCGCGCAACAACCCCCAGATTGGAATGGCCAACATGCGCACCGTCATGCCGGCATTGCAGCGCGCCAAACCTGCGGCTCCGGCTCAAAGCGGGCTTCGTTATTGCAGCGTGAACCCACCAAAACAACAGAGAAAGACTCGCATCGTAAAGGATCTTTCTACGGATGAGGTAGCTCGGGAAATAGTGGAATGGATTGCAAAAAAATGAATGAGACTCTCAGCGCGAACGTTGTTCAAAGAGCAGTCGAGGCGTCAGCGACAGGGCAAGGCTTACGCGCAAAGGTGGGCTTATGACCGGGAGTATTTTATTTCTGGCGCACGTGGATGAGTCTGGAACGGCGCTGCCCAAAATTGCTTTCGAAGCTTTGGGGGCCGCGCTTGCACTGGCCCAGCAACTGGGATCGCCTTTGGATATCGGCTTGATCGGTGAGGATGTGCAATCTGCAGCCGGATCGCTCGCTACAAGTGGCGCAAGGCGCGTTCTTGGCATAGCCGGAGCTGATTTCGCCAAACCAAAATTCGCTAGCGACGCTGCAGCCGCGGAAGCGCTGTGCCGCGCTGCCTCGCCCAGCTTGATTCTTGCGCCCGGAACCTCTCGATTTTCCCGCGCACTCCCGAGCCTCGCACGACGATTGCAGGGGCAGGTCGATACGCACATCACGTCGGTCGATGGGGCGAATGGCGCGGTTTCCGCTACTCGCTGGTTCTACCGCCAGCGCCTCGAGGGCGTTATTCAGCGTGATGTGCGCCCATGGATTCTGTTGCTCGATTCCGGATGCCATGAGCCATGGATTGGTGCACCCGGCCAGGTGAAACTGGAAGAAGTCGCGGTCGCTTTGCAGCCAGAAGCGAAACGCACTACGGTTATGGGGATTCGCGCGCCGAAAACGGATGCCCAGACGATTCGTCCTGATGCCGGATTGCTTTTCGTCGCCGGTGCTGGTTGGACGAAGAAGCAGGCCGACGGTAAGGTTCACCCGGAACAGGCGGAAACCTTGATCCTGAATTTTCTTCGAGCCTCCGGTGCTTCGTTGGGAGGGAGCAAATCGCTGGTGGATCAGAGCGGAGAAAATCAGGCGGTGTTGGGTTTCATGACGCACATGAACCAAGTCGGGCAAACGGGAGCTACGCCGCGACATCCAAAAGGACTATCCACTTGTTGCCACGGCGAGGAACCCCACGTGGTTGGCTGGCGATTCATCAACGAGCGTCGCGCGATCAACCTCGATCCAAATTGCGGCTGGGCGCGTGGGAAGGCGGATGTCCTGTACGTGGCGGATGCGTTTCAGGTGATGGAGAAAGTGAATGCGCTTCTACAAGGGGGCGCCACAACCCCCGGACAGGCTGAACCGGTCCATCTCAACCTGAATTCCAAAGTTGAAGGCGGTTTCATCGAGATTCCTTGATTGATTCTGGGTTCAGGTTACGGGTTCGGGAGGCAACTTCGGCGAAGTAAAGGTCTTTACGGGATCGATAGCGTTGGGGGAAGTAAGAGAGAACGGCAGATGCCGGCGCACCGCTTCGCAATAGCCGATCCGCCGCAAAAATTGGAAGAATACCACCAACCCGCCAAACGGAGTGACCGCCCGCTGGGTCTCGCGCAATTCCACTTTCTTCCCGCCCTAAAGAAAGGTAATTTTCCAGTGCACTGTTTGTCCTTGTCGGTGTTTCTTCCATCCAGCTGAAACA
>JBAVHY010000330.1:0-14446 GCA_049686315.1 Candidatus Acidiferrum sp.
GTCCACGAAGCGCGCCGTGACTTTGTTGCGGCGCCCGGCCCTGCGCACACCGTGCTCCAGAATCGCCGCAAACGCCCCGCGGTCAAAAGGAAACAGGTTCTCCTTCTCACTGAGAGTGCGCATGCGGCCGGCATATTCTTCGATGACGCCGTCGCTCATGGGCATCTCTTCATCGAACTCCACGCGGACCTTGAAGATTTTGCGGAAGTCTTCCTCGTATTCGTAGAGCATTTCGTAAAGGTCCCGGTCGCCAATCAGGATCACTTTGACGTTGATCTCGATGGGCTCGGCCTTCAGCGCCGTTGTGGTAAACGGATAAAACGTCTCGAAAGGCTGAATTTCCAGGCGATTGTGATTCAGGGTACGTTTCAGCGCGCGCCACACGCCAGGCTCGGAGAGCGCTTCAATCGAATAGATGACCAGGAAACCGCCATCGGCGCGGAGCAAGGACCCTGCGCGCAGGTCCATGAAATCGCTGGTCCAGCCGCCGCGCGAATCATAGGCACGCTGAATGTTTCCGAAAAGGTTGGTGTAGGACGGCGAGGTCTCAAAAATCACCGGAGACGTGTCTTCGTGATTGCGCGCCAGAATCACGTTCACTCCGTAAACGCGGAACGGATCGCGCTCCGGCATAGGTCCCTTTTGCATAACCTCAGGAGGTTCCGGGGCGTGCTCATCTTCTCCTTCACGTTCCTTGAAGGGCCCAAGATTGTCGAGCAAGTGATGGCGCACTTCCTCGAGATATTCGGTCACGCTTTGTCCAGGATACTTCTCCTTGAGCTCTTCAATCACGCCATCGACCAATACGGAAGCGGCTTCCTGCTCCAAATAGCTGAGTTCACTCGCCAGTTCGCGCGACAGCGTCAGGGTCTTCCGATAGACAACCGTGAACTCCTGCCGGAATTGCTCGTACTTCCGCTCAATCTCCTCCGCGACTCCGGTTTCCAGCTTGCCCTCGTGCACCATCTTTGTGATGTCTTCGATGGGCACCATCTGCCCCTCGAGAACCGGAAAAATTTCCGGCAGCGCGACCGCCCCTACCTGCATATGGCCCAGCGCGAACTGCTCGCGGGCAATTCGCCGCGTGAAATCATCCATCAAGTCTTTTTCGCGGACGGAGTAGCGCTCGACGATTCGCCCCTTTTGACGCTGGAACGGCTCGCCTTCGAATACCTGGGGGATTCGCCGGCGCAAAAAATCAATGCCGGCCTGCATATCCTTTTTGAAGGCGTCCGCCGCGCCGCGCGGCAGAGTCAGAAGCCGCGGGCGGTCCGGGATTTTAAAGTTATTGACGTAGCATCGATCGAGAGAAGGCTTGGTGGGCGGGTGCAGGTCTTCGATCATCTGCGCGATGGTGCCGCCGCGGCTGGTGCCGGCCAGCCCGCACACGAAGACGTTGTATCCGGGTGCGGAAAGCTCCACGCCCATCTTCAATGCGCGAAGCGCGCGTTCCTGGCCAACAAAGCCCTCGCGTTTTTGCGCGTGTGCCGTGGTTTCGAAGGGGACGCGTGAAAGTTCGCAGCGCCAACGAAGCTTGTCGGGGCTGAGCTCCGTTAATTTCATTTCCCGTTTTTCGGTATTTATTTTCATTCGAGCGCGTACTCTAACACAGGGCGAACCCTCCGGCGGTGATATTAGCCCAGGGGTTAGGCTAGGAGTTACGTGCGACCCTTTTCCTGCCGCTCCTGATGGTCGATGTGGACTCGAAGGACACCGAGCGCGGCGGCGAGGATCGTGGGGCCAACGACCAGCCCCAACAGTCCGAAAGCGCTCAGACCTCCCAATATACTGATAAACAGCAGCAAGTCGTTCAGTCGCGTGCGATTCCGCAAGAGCAGCGGGCGAACGATATTATCCGCCACGGAAGCGACGCCGCCGCAAATCGCCAGCACCAGCAGCGCTTTGCCCCAATGGCCGTTGAACCCCAGCCAAAGTGCCGCGGGAACCCAGATCAGTGCCGAGCCCACCACGGGAACGATTGAGAAAAACGCGATTAACACACCCATAAACACCGGGGCTGACAAGCTGGTGAGTCTAAACGCCAGGCCTCCCAACACACCTTGAATGGCGGCAATCAGCAGCGCCACCGCCACGCTGGCGATAATCAGGTCGCCCGATTCCCGCAGCATGTCTTCCTGAACCTCTCGCTCGAACGGAATCAGGTGGCGCACGGCGCGAAGAATTTTCTCGCCGTCGCGAAGCATAAAAAACAGCGCGAACAGCAGGATGAACAGATTCACGAGAAAGGAGAACAAGTCCTTCAGCATGGAGCCGAGGCGCGAAGCCAGATAGGAGGCGATTTTCTCCGCACCTTGGCGCAACGGCCCGATGAAGTCCACCTCCTGCAAGGATTGCGGGAGATGACTCCGAATAGCGTTGGCGAGGTCCAGGGACACAAGGGAACCGCTGCCGCTCAGCGTTTCGCGAATGCGCCCGCTGGCATCGAGCGCCTCACGCGTTGCATAGAGCAGCACCATCAGCACCGGCACAATGAGCAGAAGGGTTACGCCAATTGTGCAAAGGAGCGCCGCCCAGGTCGGCGAGGAACGCTTCTCGAGGCGCTCGTAGATCGGATAGAAAAAAATCGCCAGAACCGCGGACCATGCCAGCGGAATCAGAAACGGAGCGGTAATGAGGAAAACCAGGTATCCGAGAAGCAGCAGCGCGCCGTAAGACAGTACGGTGGTTAATCTGTCACTCGTTGTCGCGTTACGGTTGGCTTGCGTCATTCGCGTTATATAATCCAATTTAGTCCAGGCGACATGGGGTCGGTTGACACCCCGTGGGACGTCACGCCGTCCGCGCAGGGGAAGCAGCGAACCCATGGCCGCATCGAGAATTCCGTTCAACTATGAGCAGGCGCGCTTACTTGCTGTACTTGCTTTAATCAATTTTGTCAACTTCGCCGACCGCCAGGTGCTGAATCCCCTGGTTCCTCTTCTGCGCCAGCATTTCGGCGTAACGGACACGCAACTCGGCTCCCTGCAGATGGTGCTGCTGGTGGTGCTGGCGCTCGCCAGTATTCCCTCCGGCTATCTGGCGGATCGCTTCGATGAGCCGAAAATCATCGCCTGCGGCGTCCTGTTCTGGAGCCTCGCCGCCATCGCCAGCGGCCTGGCGCCGACGTTCGCATTCTTATTTGTTGCTCGCGGCCTAGTGGGCATTGGCGAAGCAGCTTACGCCCCGGCGGCGCAATCCCTCATCTCCGATTCCTTTGCGCGCGAAAACCGCGCCCTGGCCCAGTCCATTTTCGCATCCGGAATGATTCTCGGTGGCGTCTCAGGTCTGGCTCTCGGGGGAATCATGGGGGAACGCCACGGCTGGCAACATGCCTTCATCATCGTCGGAATCCTTGGCGTGCTCCCGGGACTGACGGCCCTGAAACTCAAGCAGCCGCCGCGCCGCCCGCGGTCAGAAGTTGTCCCGGTGATGCAACTGCTCCGCGTGCCGGCTTTTGTGGCCATGATCGTTGCCGGAATCTGTATTACGTTTTCGAGCGTATCGTTCGTTACCTGGGGGATTGATTACGCAAAAAACTATAAGGCTTCAGCACCAAGGAGGCGGCGCTTTCGCTCGCGCTTATCGCCTTGCTTTCTTCCGTGTTTGGCGCGCTCAGCGGCGGTTATTTCGCCGATCGACTGCAGAAGCGTTTGCTCTTTGGACGGGTTCTGGTGATGGCCGGCGCCTTTCTGGCGGCCGCGCCCTGTTTGCTGCTCGCCATCCAGTCTGAGGAAAAGTGGATGGTGCTGGCGGGCTTTTTTGGCGCGATGTTCTTTATGTCCTGGTATCACGGGCCGACCACGGCCGTGCTGCACGATCTTACGCCGCAGCGCGCGCATGCCACCGCGGTTGGCGTGTACATGTTCGCCACGCAATTGTTCGGGGCTCTGGGACCGCTGCTTGTCGGCAAAATTTCCGATATGAGCGATCTGCAAATTGGCCTGCAGGCAGCAACGGCAGTGATGGTCTTCGGCGCGCTCTTGTTGCTGCTGGTGATTTATTTCGTGCGCCGCGATGGCCTGCACCATCCGTGCCTCGCTCAGTTCCGCGCCGAGGACCAAGCGGCCGCCAAAGCGTCGGTCTAGCTCGCCCCGCGAAACACACTACCGCTCGCGCTCCCTCAGATTTTTCAATGCAGCCAACAAAAAAGATGCGTTTGCCGCCCGCCTCCCCGAGGCTCAAGCTGTAGTGCAGATGGACGCTGGGTGCCGCGGCTATCACCAGCAAAAGTGCCGACGGAGGTGGTTTTTGGACTACGTTCAGCCAACCGACCTTCTGAACGATGCAATAAAGACTGCATCCAGGAAAGTCTCTCTTTCCGTTCGCGATCTCTTGATCCGGAGTTTTCTTGCCGGCGGGCTGCTCGCCTATGCCACGTCTCTGGTATTCATTGTGGTCTCTCAAAATGTCGCTCCGATCGTGGGAGCAATTCTCTTTCCGGTGGGATTCGTAATCCTGGTATTGCTGGGGCTTGAACTGGCCACAGGTAATTTTGCGCTACTGCCTATGGGATGGGCGGCCGGGGAGATTTCTTTTCTCGGAATGACGCGGAATCTCGGCTGGGTCTATCTGGGGAACTTAGCCGGAAGTTTGTTTTACGGCCTGTTGTTCTACCTGGCGGTGACGAACTCCGGGACGAGTGGGAATGGCACCGTTGGCGAATTGATAAAAGCGGCCGCTCAGAAAAAGACCATCGCGTACGCTGCGGTTGGGTTCCACGGATGGGAAACCGCATTTATCAAGGGAGTCCTATGCAACTGGATGGTGACGCTAGGGGCGGTGCTGGCGATGGCTTCGCGTTCCACGATCGGCAAAGTTGTGGGGATGTGGCTACCGATCATGACGTTTTTTGCACACGGCTATGAGCACTCGATCGTGAACATGTTTTTGATCCCCACGGGGATGCTGTTCGGCGCCCCTGTCTCGGTGACCCAGTGGTGGATGTGGAACCAGATTCCAGTGACATTGGGTAACCTGGTCTCCGGCGCTTTGCTGACGGGACTGGCGTTGTATGTCACAAACACACCCAAAAAAGCCGCGACCATGATGGAGCCGGCCCTGCGCCCCGAGGAAGCCGCCAGCGTGGCGACACGCGAGCCGGCAGAGGCAAGTTAGGATGGAAGCCAACCAGGCCAGCCGGATTGGCAACGCCATTGAAGGCTATAAGGCCTCCATGGACGGCGACGGCTTGCGCATCCTCGACCACCTGCCGCAGATTATCCAGCGAGGCGCGGAATCCCTTACCGCCGCGGAAAAAGAATTGCTGAAATGGTTGGGTGTTTTCTATCGCAAGCCGACACCGGGCAAGTTCATGATGCGCATACGCATGCCCAACGGCTTCGCGAGGAGCAGTCAACTACGGACCATCGCCGAGCTTTCCAGGCGCCTTGGCAACAGCGTCCTGGACATTACCACGCGGCAGCAAATCGAGCTGCGCGGATTCACTCTCGACAGCATCCCCACAATCTGGGAAAAGCTTCAGGGAGTGGACCTTCGCACTCTTCAGACCGGCATTGACAACGTCCGCAACATCAATGGGTGCGCCATGGCCGGCCTGACGCCGCATGAATTGTTTGATGCCTCTTCTGTTGTGTTGGACCTCGAGCGCATCATCGTCGGGAGCAGTGGCAACCCGGAGTTTACGAACTTGCCGCGCAAGTTCAACGTCACTGTTACCGGTTGTCTGGACAACTGCACGCATAATGAGTCGCAGGATATCGCGCTCGTTCCCGCAAAAAAGGGCGGGCGAGTCGGGTTTAACGTGCTTGTAGGCGGAAAGATGGGTTCCGGAGGATTTACGATCGCTTCGCACCTGAACGTTTTTGCCGAAGTTTACCAAGCCGCTGCGGTGGTGGTGGAGCTGATCAAGATTTTCCGCGATTACGGCCCGCGCGAGGCCCGCTCTAAATGCCGCTTCACCTTCCTGATCGAACAATGGGGAATTCCCAGATTGCGCGCGGAACTTATCTTGCGCATGGGGTATGAACTCGCATTTCGAGGAAGGGACATGCGCGGTTCGCAACATGCTGACCACATCGGACTCAGTACCCAAAAACAGGGCGGGCTTGTAGCCGTGGGTCTTTGCGTCCCAACCGGTAGAGTCAATCCCGGCCAGTTGGAGGAACTCGCACGTCTCGCGGAAGCCTATGGCGACGGCGAGATTCGCCTGACCACGGGACAGAATGCGATTATTCCCAATGTTCCCGCGGATCGCGCGACGAAGCTTCTGAAGGAACCTCTGCTGATGGAACTCTCGCCCCGTCCCTCTCCTTTTATGCGCGGGCTGGTCGCGTGCGTTGGCACCGATTATTGCAGCCTTGCTCTTATCGAGACGAAGAACCGCGCTGTTGCGCTTTCGCAGGCCCTCGAAGAAACAATGCCTTCAGGCGTGAATCCCCTTAGCATTCATTGGTCAGGCTGCCCGGCTGGGTGTGGCAACCATGAAGTTGCGGATATCGGTCTCCGAGGGTTCAAAACAAAGATTGACGGAAAACTCGTGGATGCGGTGGCGGTCTACGCAGGCGGCCGGACGGGCTCCCACGCGGTCGCCGGCAAGGAGATTCTGGCAACCGTGCCGTGCGACGAAGCGTTTCCGGAAGTGATGGCAAACGTCATCCAGTCGTACCGGGAGGAAAACGAATACAGGCAACAAGCGTCATTCTTCGATCCCCTATTCACTGCTGCCGCAACGGTGGGGCTCGCTTCTTGGCGGCCTTCCCGCGCCGTTGAGCCTTCCGCTGGCGCGCTTTGATGAACGCCTGCAAATCCCCCTCCCACAATTTCCCGGAATTCTCTCCCCGTTATAGGAGCACGGCCGGCAGAACGCGCGCTCGGGTCGAAACGACGTTTTTGGGCATGGCGCTGTGAAAATGGATAGCAAAAGCCGTGATCGCCCCGGCTAACGCCCCCAAACAGGCAAAACCAAGGTTTTGGTTTGTGTACGAGAACGCAATCCCCGCAACGTTGATTGTGTGCAAAGAGCCCGCAGCCAATGCTCTGTTGGTGGCCCATTCAGACCGGAAGAGGCTTGGAACGATGATTCCAGCAATGAACAAAGTGATCGCCACCTCGATTAAGAGTTGAAGAAAAGAGAAAGCCTTTTGCTTCTTCATGGTGGTTCCTTTCAGACTCAGGGCGGCCCTTTCGGACAACCCCGTTCTCGCGGCAATAATAGTCTGGCGCGTCCATTTGACAAGACGGCGAATCCCCCAAATCCAGTGGAATAAATACCCCAAAGGAACGTGCGGAAAGCCTGTGCTGGACCCAGGTAAAACGGGGAGGCAACGAGCGGACTCTTGCGTGATCGTCGAAAACGTAGATGCAGCTTTCTCACTTGCCAATAGGCGAAGCTCTACGCATTGTCACGGACAGGCAGTGGTGAAAATGAAGCACCGTTTCTCCGAGTGCCGCTCTTTATGGTTACTTGATTCCGTCGAGGGCGATCAGGCGATTCATTTCCTCGTGGGAGACGTCGTACAGTGGGCGCTCGTCTTCCTCTTCCAGGCGTTCGCGAAGATATTCCGCGGCCACGAAACTGGCTTCGCGGTCGGTGAGGTCTCGCCCAGCTTTTTCGCGGAATTCGACAAATGCAGTGTGCGGCAAGCCGACAATTCGGCCTTCGCCGTCCACCACGAACTTCGCATCGATGGTGTCGCTGTGGCGCGTGGCGATGGCGTTCCAGATATGCGAAAAGCGGCAATCGTAAATGTGCCCGCTGAGTTTGGAAGTAACCTCAAAGGCGCCAATGAATTGGTCCATGGCGCCGTTGTTCGCCAATACCGGAAGTGAAGGCACGCGGGTTCCTCTTTTCATTCTGGATAGTCCCTAATTAGTGTCCAATTTGCTTCGCCCGGCTGTCAATGGCGGGCGGTGGCACATCGTTTGGTCCCGGTACCCAGGTTACCGACAACGCGACTTACTAGGAGTAGACCGAAGCCGCGCAGGATTTTTTCCCGTTCTTCGGGGGTCTTGCCACTGCCGTTCAGTCGCTCTTAGTAATTACTTCCGAATGGCCCGAGAACCAACCGTAACTCAAGGGCGAAGCTACAGGCGCCGCATGTATCGGGACCAGTGCTACGCTTGTGAGGGTCTACCACTCGTGATATAAGTCCACCGACATGCGGCATTCTCCAGTTCGTTCTCTTATCTGCCTTTTCTGTTGTGTTGTGATTGTTCTGTTTCCCGACACGGGCAGGCAATCAGCGTTTGCGCAAACTGAATCGCAAGATACCTTCCCTGGGAAGTCCTGGCAGCCCCTCTCTTCATCCGAAAGGGCCAAATGGTCCGCAGAAAAGCTGGCTGCTGCACATGCGTACGCCGACGCCGATTCAATTCACACTTCCGCGGTGATGATCGTCCAGGGAGGTAAAGTTGTCGGTCAGTGGGGAGATATTGACAAGAAAATCACATCCTATTCCGTGCGGAAGAGCCTGCTCAGCGCGCTCTACGGTATCTATTCTGCCGAAGGTGTCATTGACATCAACCAGACCCTGGAACAATTGGGAATCGACGATTCACCCGATCCGCTGACAAAGGAAGAAAAGCAATCGCGGATTGTTGATCTGCTGCGCGCGCGTTCTGGTGTCTATCACCCGGCATATATGGAAACAGAATCGATGAAGAAGAACCGCCCAGCGCGCGGGAGCCACGCGCCAGGGACTTTCTGGTACTACAACAATTGGGACTTCAATGTCCTTGGGACCATCTTTGAGAAGAAGACAGGTTTGAAGATTGGCGAAGCGTTTTATCAGCGCATTGCCAAGCCGATCGGGATGCAGGATTTTCAGCCGGACGATGTCTATTACATCGGGGGCCAATTTCGGTTCACCCCGGCTATCCCTTTGAAATTACAGCGCGCGATTTGGCGCGCTTCGGATTGCTCTACCTACAGCACGGTCGCTGGAATAACAAACAGATTGTGCCGGAAGCCTGGGTCGAAAAAAGCAGCCACGCCAACGAGGTGGTGAAGGCCAACGGGGTGGATGTTGGCGGCTACGAATATCTCTGGTGGGTGGACTACGGTGGCGTGCACTTCCCGGAAGTCTCGCTCCCCGGCATATTTTCCGCGCGGGGTGCGGGCGCACACTTTCTTTTTATTCTCCCGACCCTCGACTTAGTCATCGTGCACCGCACCGACAACGAACCCCCCGTCAAAGACGCGAAAACGATTGAGGAAATGGCCAACCGCGGATCGATCGCAGAGGACAGAGCCCAATTTGGCCATCTTATGAAACTGATCCTCGACGCACAAACCGGCCACTGAATCTTCTGCGAGAATTCGCTTAGGAAGACTGAAGCGTCACTCTGGACTCGAGACACCCGGGGAGTTGACCCTTGGATACTCGGCAAACCGGAAGCCATCCGGTGTCGACGGTGGGATTAGTCTTGTGAAGGCCGAAAATGAGGCGCGCCTGATTTTGCGCCCCGCACGAGCCGTGTTAATTTTCTTTGCAATCGAAAACTTGGGCCGGCGTTGTGGGTCAGTTTCCGATAACCGCATATCTTGCTCGTGCAAAGCTATTGTTCGCGATTTACTTACAGGAGCTAGCGGATGAACTTCTGGCGCACGATTTTGGCTTTGGTCAGCATGCTGGGTGCCGGCTCGGCGCTACTGTGGCCCCGAATTGACCGCACGCAGCAATCACAGCGGGTTCCCACGATCGAGGAGTACAATCCGAAATCCACGCTGGTCACAAAGGAGCACAAGCCCGAGCGCGCCAAGTTTCCTTTCATCGATATTCACAGTCATCACTGGAATCCCACGCCGGAGCACGTCGACCAACTTGTCAAAGAGATGGATACCATCAACCTGCGCGTGCTGGTCAACCTGAGCGGGGGCAGCGGCGAAGAGCTGCGCAAAACTGTGGCCACGATGAAAGGGCGCTATCCCGATCGATTTGTGGTTTTCGCGAACCCGAGCTACGAGGATATCAATGCGCCTGGGTACGGCAATCGTGCGGCAGAGCGACTTGCTGCAGACGTGCGCAATGGCGCGCAAGGATTGAAAATCTTCAAGAATTTCGGCATGGACCTGAAATACGCGAACGGTGAGCGCGTCCACGCCGACGATCCGATTTTTGATCCATTGTTTGAAAAATGCGCGGAGCTGAAGATTCCGGTGTTGATCCACATCGCCGAACCTTCGGCATTCTTCGATCCCTGGGACTACAAGAATGAGCGCTGGGAGGAGCTCAACGAGTTTCCACAACGCGCCCGGCCGCCTTCGAAGTATCCCTCGTTTGAAACGCTAATGGCCGAGCGGAACCATCTCTTCGCCAAGCACCCTCGGACGCACTTTATTGCCGCGCATCTCGCGTTTCACGGCAATGACTTGGAGCGCCTCGGCAAACTCTTCGACACCTTGCCGAATATGTACGTGGACATCGCCGCAGTGCTCGCCGAGTTGGGGCGCCAGCCCTATTCTGCACATGATTTTTTGGTGAAATATCAGGATCGCGTGTTGATGGGCAAGGACATCTACGATGTGAACGAATACAAATGGTATTTCCGCGCTTTGGAGACCCGCGACGAATACTTCGAGTACTACCGCAAGCGTCACGCTTTCTGGAGAATCTATGGCTTCCAGCTCCCAGACGAGGTCCTCAAGAAAATCTATTACAAAAATGCGCTGAAACTCGTCCCCGGCATCGATCCAAAGGCCTTCCCGGATTAGGATTTCGTTACACATACTGCTGCTCTTTTCGGGGCTGCATCACTCGTTTGCCCATCCCCGCAGTCGGCTTGATAAGGGTATTGTTCCTAGAGTGCTGGCGCAGTAGCTATAGGCTATCCAGCGGTCGTTCGGGGAAACATGCAATGCATTCGATTGTGAGCAGATTGTCGGAAGTTAATCGCGGTTACCGGTAACTTAGGTACTAGGCTCCATGGCTTGTCCCCAATTCCGGTCACGTCAAGGATGTCGGCCGCCGAATGCCCGCTGCTTCCGCCGTGATGTCTGTGTACTTCAGCCCCGACCCTGTGTTGAACACCACGACGCGATCTTCCGGCTTCAGGAAACCCGTGCCCAGCAAGTGTTCATAGGCGGCGGTGGCGGCTGCGCCTTCCGGGCAAAGAAATACCCCCTCGCTTTTCGCCCAGTCCTTAAGCGACGCGAGGATTTGCTCGTCGGGCAGAGCAACGGCCAGTCCTCCGGATTCGTGAAGGATATCGAGCATGATGTAATCGCCGTAGGGCTTGGGCACGCGCAAGCCTGCAGCAAACGTGGCGGCATCCTTCCACATCTGGCTGACCTTCTCACTCTGCTCGAAGGCGCGCACCACCGGCGCGCAGCCGGAAGATTGCACCGCGATCATGCGCGGGCGCTTTCCTGGGCGCACCCAACCCAGTTCCTCCAATTCCGCAAACGCCTTCCACATCCCGATCAACCCGACACCGCCTCCCGTGGGATAGAAAACCGCTTCGGGATATTGCCAACCAAGTTGTTCGACAAGTTCGTAGCCCATGGTCTTTTTGCCTTCCACGCGAAAGGGCTCCTTCAGCGTGGAAATGTCGAACCAACCTTCCTTGTCCTTGCGCTCGGCAACCATTCGGCCGCAATCCGAAATCAAGCCGTCAACGAGGGTTACATTCGCGCCATAAAGAACCGCTTCCAGATAGTTGGCGAAGGGCACATCTTTGGGCATGAAGATGTGCGCTTCGATTCCAGCAGCCGCCGCGTAAGCCGCAAGTGCTCCCGCGGCATTGCCGGCGGAGGGCGCGGCCAGTTTTTTCTGGCCGTAGTGGCGCGCCATCGTCACGGCCATGGCCATGCCGCGCGCCTTGAAGCTTCCCGTGGGATTTGCTCCTTCTTCCTTAAGGAAAACGCCCGGATAACGGCGACTACGAAGGACCGGCGTCCAACCCTCGCCGAGAGACACCGGCGCGACATCCGGCAGCACCGACTTGTAGCGCCACATTCCCGGCCACGCTTGGGCAGAACCGGCGCGGGAAATTTCCTCTCTGTGGGCGCACCCAGCAAGTGGCGCCAGGTCGTAGCGCACGTAGAGTGAACCGGCGCACTGTGGGCAGACAGTCCGTGGTGCCTCGGTTGAAATGTGAGCATGGCAGCGCGAGCATTCGAAGTGACGAATCTTGGCCATGTACGGAAGATAGCAGCGCGGTGAAGCGTTGAGCAAGTTGGCTACGCATAAACGGCCGCACCGGCCTATGGCCACAATGAAGGCAACTTGAGTTTGTTCCCGCAAAAAGCAGATCCCTCAGGCCTAAAGGCCTGAGCTACAGCGCTCGGGATGACAATGTAGCGTTTTGGACGAGCAGTATACGAAAGTAGCGCTACTCCGGGTCGCGGGAGACACGCTATGATGTCGCGACAGCATCGCACTCTTGAAACTTTCCAAGGATCACCATTTGCCGAACGGCTCCTCCAAAGCAATTTCCATTCCCGTGATTGGTGGATTATTGCTTTTTGCTGCGGGCTCTCTTTTGCTGGCGTTTTTTCCGGGACATTTGTGGATCACGATGCTTCGATGGGCAGGACTGCTCGCCCTGACCTACAAAGGATTGCGCAAGGGGTCGCTTACCTATTGGATTTTTTTCGCCATGCTGCTGGGGCTGGAGATTGGCCTGGATTGGCCGCAATTCGCGGGACATTTGCGCATTCTGAGCGACATCTTTCTCCGCCTGATCAAGCTGATTGTGGCTCCCTTGATTCTGGGCACTCTCATCACCGGCATCGCCAGCCATGGCGACGCGCGCAAGGTCGGGCGCATCGGCTTGAAAAGCCTCCTCTATTTTGAGGCTGTCACGACGGTGGCGTTGTTTCTGGGTGTGGGCGCGATCAATCTGACCCGCGCCGGTGTGGGTCTGGCAATGCCCACTACAACCGCCGAGCAAGCGCCGCAAAGCGTGGCGGCTCTCAAGTGGGATGATTTCTTGCTCCATGTCTTTCCAGAAAACATCGTGAAAGCGGTCGGCGAGAATCAAATTCTGCAGGTAGCGGTCTTCGCGATTTTGTTCGGAATCGCTCTTACGCGCGTGCCGGAAAAAACACGCCAGCCCATTCTGAGTTTTGCAGAATCGCTGACCCAAACGATGTTCCGCTTCACAAACATCGTGATGTACTACGCGCCCATTGGCGTGGGCGCCGCCATGGCGTACACCGTGGGCCACATGGGAATCAACATCCTGCTGCCGCTCGGCAAACTAGTCTTGACTGCCTATGGCGCGCTCATCGCGTTCGTGCTGTTCGTCCTGCTTCCGATTGCCCTTCTGGCGCGGCTGCCGCTGGCGCGCCTGGTGAAGTCGATCGCCGAGCCTGCCACCATCGCCTTCGCCACCAGCACCTCCGAAGCCGCGCTTCCGCGCGCCATGGAATCCATGGAGGCGTTCGGCGTGCCGCGCGAGATTGTGGCTTTTGTGATTCCGGCGGGATACAGCTTCAACCTCGATGGATCTACGCTCTATCTGGCGATGGCTTCCATATTTGTGGCGCAAGCCGCGGGAATCGCCATGTCCTTCCCACAACAATTGTTCATGGTCTTAACGCTGATGCTGACAAGCAAGGGCATAGCGGGCGTGCCGCGAGCCACGCTGGTGGTGCTCATGGCCACGGCTGGTTCACTGCATCTGCCCACGGAGCCCATCTTCCTTATCCTTGGCGTCGACGCGCTGATTGACATGGTGCGCACCTCCATCAACGTCACGGGCAATTGCCTGGCGAGCGCCGTAATCGCCCGGTGGGAGGGCGAATTGGGTCCGCCCGATTTCGCCGAGCGCTCCCAGATATCCGACAATTGATATCTGGTATCGCTTATTGAAAGTAGCAAAATTTTGACCGGCAGCCATTTACGCGAATGGCGCCGACTACGCTAAACTTGTAGGGCTATGATCGCTGTCGATAACGTCACCATGCGCTTCGGCTCCCGCGTCCTCTTCGAGGATGTCACCACCACATTCATGGCCGGGCGCCGCTACGCCATTTCCGGCCCGAATGGCGCCGGCAAATCCACATTCATGAAGATTCTGACTGGCGAGCAAGATCCCACCCACGGCAACATCACGCGGCCTAAACGCATCGGCATTCTCCGCCAGGACCAATTCGCCTTCGACAAATTCCGCGTCATCGACACTGTCATCATGGGCAACGCCACACTCTGGAAGGCTCTGGAAGAACGCGACGCCTTGTACGCCAAACCGCACGACGACCTGACGAACGAGGATGGCATGCGGCTCGGCGAACTCGAAGGGATTGTCGGCGAAGAAGGCGGCTACACCGCGGAAGCCGATGCTGGCGTGCTGCTGGATGGCCTGGGCATCGACGCTTCGCTGCATGAGCGCAAGATGGGCGAGCTGCAGGGCGGGCAGAAAGTGCGTGTGCTCCTGGCGCAAGCACTGTTCGGCAATCCCTCGGCGCTGCTGCTGGACGAGCCCACGAACAACCTGGACCTTGATTCCGTTCACTGGCTCAAGGAGTATCTCTGCGAATATC
>JBAVHY010000331.1:0-9316 GCA_049686315.1 Candidatus Acidiferrum sp.
ACGAGGAAACCGATGCTGATTACCAGCACCAAGGGCATGATACTGATCATTCTTCCCCTCGCGGCCGCCCTCATCGCAAGGTATCCTTTCGCCGTCGCCGCTCGCTCTCCTTAATCATTTCGGTCAAATCCATGACCGGCCGAATCTCAATCGGTCCAAGTCCATACTTAAAGCCTGGTAGCTGTGAGACAAGCTGAATGGCATGGTTGAGGTCTCGCGCCTCAAGGATTTGAAGGCCGCCGAGTTGTTCCTTAGTTTCCGCATAGGGGCCGTCGGTCGTCGCGACTTTGCCGTTTTTCCAGTACAGGGTCACGGCGGTCTCCGGAGGCTGAAGCGGTACTTCGGCAACAAGATGTCCGTTGGCGCGCAGATGGTCGTTGTGCTCAAAGCATTCGTCGAGCACTGCGTGCCGCTCGTCCTCGGCCATCCCTTCGAATTTTCCTGGCTCGAGGTATCCCAAACAGATGTATTTCATTGTTCTTCTCCTCGTTCTTCTTCTCTGGGTGGGAGCCAGCAGCACAGCCATGCGCACAGGATCGTTCATCTTATAGTCGTTGGACGCAGAAGAATTCGACAAAGCGTCCAGGAAAACTTCCTCACTGCACCGCACTCCGCCGCGACACTTCCAGCTTCTCTGCTAAACAGCTTGGCCAGTGGCGAATGCCTTGCGCAGCGCAGACTTCCAGCTCGCGCTGAATTGTTTGGAGGCTTCGGCGTCCGGAACGAGGAGGTCGAATCCGTGGAAGGCACCACGCACGACCAGGAGTTCCGTTGGGACGCCGGCATGGACGAGCCGGCGCGCATACTCCATGTCTTCTTCGGCGAACAGGTCAATAGAACCGACGCCGATCCAGGCAGGCGGCAGGCCGGCGACGCTGGCTACCCGGGCGGGTACGGCAGCTACCGGCACCTTGGACGAACCCGCTGGAACAGCGAGCAGCGATCTCCAGGCAAGACGATTGTTACTCGCAGTCCACATAAAGTGGCCAATGACGGGCGGCACTGGACGGGTGCTGCCGGTTCGGTCGTCCAGCTCGGGGTAGATGAGCAACTGGAAGGCGATGGGGACTTCGTTGCGGTCGCGCGCGTGAATCGCAAGACTCGCTGCGTGGCCGCCGCCCGCGCTCTCACCGCCCACGGCAATTCTGGAGCGATCAATGCCGAGCTCCTCTGCATGGGCGTGAACCCATTTCAGCGCGGCGTAATTGTCCTGAAGCGAACCGGGATAGCGCGTCTCCGGAGCCAGCCGGTAGTCGACCGAGACGACGACGCAGTGGCAATCTGTCGCGATCCCTTGCAGCCGGGGGAGTAACATGGGGTCGATCATCATGAAGCCGCCGCCATGCATGTGAAGCAACACCGGCTTGTCCTTCTCCGACGGCGCGGGATCAACGACCCAGAGACGAACCTTGGGTGCTCCAGGCGGCCCGGGGATATGCCGTTCCACGGGTTGCGGCGCAGGAGCAGGTAACGGGGGCATGCCGGGCGTTTGCCGGAACTTGACGACCATCTCCGCTGAGAGGTCAAAGGCGGGGAACTGCTTGAGCGTAGGAAGAAGTGCCGGATCGACGAGGGAATATGGGTCCGCAACCGCCGGCGAAGTTTCTGAGCGCGACGCTTGCTCAGCCTCCGCCAGCGTATCCGCAGGCGCGAGTCCCATAGCCAGACCAAAGCCGGCGGTGCGGATAGCGAAATCGCGACGAGTAAGTTGCTTGCTCATTTTGAGGGGGGCATCGCAAAAAACGGGCGTACCTCGACCGGCGCACGGCAGGCGACAACAGCCTTGCGTCCCCATGCGAGTGCCTCCTCCATGTCAGCGCATTCCAATATCCAAAAACCGCCGATGTGCTCCTTGGTTTCCAGATACGGTCCGTCCGTGATGAGCACCTTTCCATTGGGCTGCGCTCGCAGCGACTTCGCCTTGGTTTCCGACTGCAGGCCGCCGGCGAAAAACCTGACGCCGGCCGCCATCATTTCCTTGTTGAGTGCGCCGATATCGCGCATTGTTTCTTCCGTTACGCTGGACGAATCGAACTTGTCGGGGTGGTGAATCGCAACCAAATACTGCGCCATGATTTCTCCTTCTTCTTTAACGCTCTTCGCACCGGGCGGCTGCCCTGCCTTCACGATATAGTCGAACCGCCGGACCGAAAATCGACAAATCCTCTAAAACAATTTACCTCTAACTTACCCATGGAACCCCGCCCGCCAAGGTCTGGTGGGCGTGCAGGTACTAATGATGATGCTCGGCGACGGAGCCTTCGCGATATTCCGTTCCGTCTGACCACCTTTGCACGACTACCACGAACTGCGTCAGGTGCTCCTCGGTGTCGGTCAAACCAAAGACAGGAGAACCCGGCAGATTCGCTCCCCAGATTGCAGGGTCGGTGTCCGAATAGAAAAACATGAGGTGGGATGGCCAGTGGGGGAGGGTCGCGCCGCCGTATCCTTGCTTCGACATCATGTAGCACATCGCCCCGGGTTCCATCGGCGGCAGTTCTTTTTTGGTGACGGCAGCGGCGATGGCCTCGTCGACCTGAGCTTTGGTGCGTCCCGCCAGAATCGACTCGGTAATTCTTGTGATTCGTAGAAGGTAGGAGTGCGCGGCTGGTGCATTCACACACATCGGGACCCGCACTTTCGGATCCCAAAAGTCAGCATCCGCCGCGGAGGTCCACGAACGCCCCACGATACACACGAAACCGTTCTTGCCTTTGACCGCTGTTTCGAAACCATGACGTCCGAGAACCAGTACCTCGGCATCGCGTGAAATGGACTCCGGCGCTGAACTTCGCGCGAGGGCTATTTCCGCCTCCCGATCCGTCATGAGGTATTGCTCGACCGGGGCCATCTTCGGATAAGGTGGCGTGGCATCCTGGGCCATCGCTCGGTACGCCATACTGAGCACAACAAGTAGAGCCAAGCTCTTGATTGCGATTGCGCCAAACTTTTTCATCCGCATCGTTTTTCCTCCTGAGAGTGGGCCAAGTCGGCCCATTGGCTTGCTTCTTCTTTGGATTTCACTCAATGCCGCAATAACCGCCCACCACTTCTAAAGAACGGGCGCACTTCGACCGGCGCACGGCAGGCGAAGACGCCACGGCGCAGCACCAGTTCATTGTTGCCGTACCGCTCAGTCCTTTGCGGGATCCGGCATAAAGAAAATCTCTCGCACCTCGACCTGCCCCCCAGTGGCGGCGACGCCTTTGCGCGCCCATGCCACCGCCTCGTCCATGTCAGCGCATTCCAATATCCAAAAACCGCCGATGTGTTCCTTGGTCTCAAGGTACGGCCCGTCGGTGACGAGCGCCTTCCCATTCGGCTGTGCCCGCAGCGACTTCGCGGCCCCAAGGCCGCAGGCGAACTTCATGACACCCTTAGCCTCCATCTCTTCGTTGAGCGCGTGGATCGCGCGGCCCGTCGCTTCGTTTACTTGGGACGGGTCGAAGTCGTCGGGGAGGTAACCAGCAACCAAATATTGCGGCATTGTCTTCTCCTGAAATGGTCTTCAGGCAGGCTAGTTGCCCCGCCTTCACTATATAGTCGAACGGCCGGGCCGAATTCGACACATCGTCCAAGAAAATTCTTCTTTTTATTTCAACTGCCGAATCCGCTCTTGCAGGAATTGTCGCTCTGGTTCCTGTTGGGTCAGCGCCAGAGCTTTCTCATAAGAGGACCGCGCCTCAGCTGTCCGGCCGAGTCTGCGGTACATATCTGCACGGGCGGAATGCGCCAGATAATAATTCGCCAATTCGCCATGTTCCAGCACCGCGTCGATCTGCGTCAGGCCGGCCTCTGGACCATCGCGCATGGCAATTGCCACGGCACGATTTAGCTGTACAACTGGTGAAGGCTGAATTCGTAGCAATTGGTTGTAAAGCGCAACGATCTGCCGCCAGTCGGTCACAGCGACCGATTCCGCCTGCGCATGTACGGCGGCAATCGCAGCCTGCAGTGTGTAGGAGCCGAAGCGGCGGGACTTCAGGGCTTTCTCGAGCAACGCCACTCCCTCCGCTATCTGTTCCCGGTTCCAGAGCGAGCGATCCTGGTTCTCCAGCAAAATCAGCTCTCCGGTCGCCGAGTTTCTCGCGGCGTGACGAGATTCGTGTAGCAACATAAGGGAAAGCAGCCCCATGACTTCCGGCTCTGGCCGGAGTTCGGTCAGCAACCGGCCCAGTCGAATCGCCTCGCCGGTTAGCTCGGCCCGGGTTACCTCCGCTCCCGCCGCAGCCGAATAACCCTCGTTAAAGACGAGATAGATGACCTGAAGCACCGCGCCCAGTCGCTCCGGCAATTCCTGCGGCGTCGGCACCTCGTACGGAATCGGTGTGTCTCGAATCTTTGCCTTTGCGCGCACAATGCGCTGCGCCAGCGTAGCCGGAGTGATCAGGAAGGCCTTTGCTATCTCCTCGGTGGTCAGCCCGCACACCTCGCGCAAGGTGAGCGCAACGTGCGCTTCCGGCGCTAGAGATGGATGACAGCAGGTAAAAATCAGGCGCAGCCGGTCGTCCTCAAGGCTGTCCTCTTCATTGGATCTTTCCGCGGAACTCCCTTGCGTTTCGAGATATCGCACGAGCTCGTCTTGAGACGCATCAAATCTTGCCCGCCGACGCAAGGTATCAATGGCTTTGAATCGGGCCGTCGAAATCAACCATGGTCGCGGGTTGCCGGGTACTCCACTCCTCGGCCACAGGCTCAGCGCAGCCGCAAAGGCTTCGTGCATCGCCTCCTCGGCAAGATCAAAATCACCGAGCAAGCGGATCAGAGTTGCCAGGATTCGTCCCGAATCCACGCGATAAAGGGAGTCGAGCAATTCGCGTATCTGCTCGGTGGAATGCTCGGACATGACGACGACCTTAGCAAACCAGCTACCCCGAATCAATTTGGCAAAGGGCGGATCGATGCAAAGTGCCCAGGTCGTGAATCTGAAATCCGGACAACAGAGCGCTTCCTCGGTTGACGCAAAATCGCCAATGCGCTCATTTGACCTTCGTAAAGCTCAACACTACCGCGTTGCTCTCGAGTCACGAGCAACCCGGAAACTAACCAAACTAAGAAAGCCCCGGCTCGCTGGGGGCAACGAGCCGGGGCCGGGGGTATTGCTGAGGGGGGCCGGAGGGAAGCTAATTTTTCAGTGTGTGGTTGCCGGTTCTTTCGTCTTAATCACACAAATCTTTTGCAATTCTTCGTAGGTGAAATACCACTGTGCGTGATCCCCGGCACGCTCGAGGTGCCCGATTCCTCTTTCGTGCGAGATTTGCGAGAGTTCTTCCTGAGGCAATCCCAGCAACAGCGCCGCACGAGCCTGCGTCACATATTTAGGAATGTGATTGTCCATGGTCCCTCCCTCACGCCTGCGACAAGGCCATACCGTCTTCTTCGACGCGAAGAATCATGTTTTTGTAGATGTCAACGTCCCAACCCTCTCCGATCCTCATGCGAACCGTATCGCCACCCTCTTTTAAGAGTTTGCCGCGCAAGGGAACCTGGATGTCACCGAGGGCTACTTGCAGGACGACTTCATGTCCCAGCCAGTCGTTGTAAGCAGTTTGCATGATCATCCCCCGGGTAAAGGAAGTTGTGTCCGTCGAGGGCTAGATTCGGTGTTTGGCAGGATTCCAGCAATGGTACAGCGAGGTTATTGCGCTAGTATTTTCGTACTGTCGGCACTCTTTTTCCCTTCTGTTTATCAGTGTATTCGCCGAGTACGTCGGTACCGATTTTTCGGAACGTCCGTCCCATCGCTTTCCTTCACCCCTGTTTGAGATGCTCCTCCTCGTGAGTTCCAATTTCTATGCGCGGTTCCGGGCGACAGAAGAGCCTAAGCTCCGCCCAGGAATCGGCCTGGCGCTTGGTGGAGGCTTCGCGCGTGGTTACGCCCATCTGGGTGTGCTGCGCGTGTTTGAAGAGCACCAGATTCCCATCGCCTGTATAAGTGGTAGCAGTATCGGCAGCATTCTGGGCGCAGCGTACGCCAGCGGCCTGGAGCTTTGCAGCATTATTGAGAAGTGCCGTGAAATTCGTTTCCGCGACTTTGCGCGTTGGCGAGTCTCCCGTCTTGGTCTAGCCAACAGCGACCGCCTTGGCGCACTGGTCCATCACTTCTTCAACCAGCGACAGTTTGAGGACCTGGAAATTCCGACCGCGATTGTGGCCACGGATCTGGGCTCCGGCGACCCCGTGGTCTTCAAACAAGGCAGCCTTGCTGACGCTATCCGAGCCAGTTGCGCCTTCCCTGGATTGTTCGAGCCTGTGCAGATCGGCACGCGTTATCTGGCGGACGGCGGATTAGTCGCGCCCGTGCCCACGCTTGCGGCTCGAGAGCTTGGCGCGGAGATTGTCGTTGGTGTTTCTGTAGGAATGTACGATGATCACCGCGGTGCCCCAACCAATATGTTCCAGGTTGTCAGGAGCGCTGTAAGCGCCGCACAAAAGCATCAGTTTGAAACTTGGGAGCGCCACGCCGACCTGGTCCTGCGCCCCTCTCTGCAATCGGTTGGCTGGGACGATTTCGAACTCATTGATCAAATCATCGAAGCCGGCGCCTTAGCGGCTCACAGCGCTCTGCCACACATCAAGAAACTTCTCGTCAACCTAGACGAAGTCAACGGGGAACCTTTTCAGCCCGGCAGGCAAGGCGAATTCCTTTTCGCGGAGGCCCTTCAATGATTTCCACTCGTGGATGGCTTCCACTTGTCACCACCGCTGTGGCCCTGTGGCATGAAAGTGGCGAGAATCCAGCTATATTCTGTTACCTTATTGGATGGGGCACTTTTGCGAGCTTCCGTTCTCGCACGCTTACGCCAATCCCCATCTCTGCGAGGCAGGAAAACGATTGTTGGAATCCATCCGCCACTTCCTCCACTCACTCTACGACCCTGAAGGGCTCAGACAGCTAATAAGTTGGGGCGGTCCCGCGGTTGTGTGCACCATGATTTTTGTGGAGACGGGCCTCTTTGTTGGGTTCTTTCTACCTGGCGATTCCCTGCTCGTCACTGCCGGTATCTTCGCCGGCCAACAGGTAATCCCTCTTCGCTGGCTGCTTCTCCCGGGTATACTCTGCGCCATTGTTGGCGATCAACTCGGCTATTGGATTGGGCGTTCGGCGGGTCCGGCACTATACCGCCGCGGAGACACGCTATTTTTTCGCCGCAGCCACCTCCAACGAGCTCACGAATTCTACGAGAAATATGGCGGCCGGGCGGTTATTCTGGCTCGCTTCGTTCCTATCGTCCGCACTTTCTGCCCTCCGGTCGCGGGCGCCGCGGCAATGCGCTACTCGACATATCTCATCTACGACATTTTCGGCGGCACAATCTGGATCAGCAGTATGCTCCTCGGGGGTTATGTCGCTGGATCAAAGATCCCCAACATTAGCAAATATCTTCACTACATCATCGCCACGATTATCTTCCTATCGGTTTTGCCGCCGATCATCGGTTATCTGCGGTCGCGCCGCCCCGCGTCTACAGTGCCAGCCTCCACTGACGTTCACCCGGCCTCGGAGGATCACTGACCGATGCCCGGCCCCGTAATTCGCGCTGTCATTTTTGACATCGGGCGCGTGCTTGTTCGCGTGGATATACGCCAGGCACAGGTGGGTCTCACGCAAGGCCTCTCCCTCAGCCCCGAAGAACTTTGGTCTGCCATTGAAAAGGATCCGCGTTGGCGCGACTGGCAAGAGGGCCGGATGTCCGCCCGCGATTGGCATCAGAACCTTTGCCAGCAGCTCGGCATTGCTCTCGATTTCGAGGAGTTCACCAAGGTATGGAATTCGGCCCTGGATCTCAATCCCATCCACCCCGATAGTATGTTCAAACAGCTATCGAAGTCCTATCGGCTAGGGCTGCTTTCCAACACGGACCCAATCCATGTCGCGCGGCTGGAATCTTCCTACAGTTTCTTTCGTTATTTCCCCCAGGAGGCGCGCATCTACTCCTGCTCCGTGGGTGCAAGCAAGCCCGATCCGCTCATATTTCGCGAAGCCCTGCGGGCCTGCAAGGTCGCAGCGGCGCAAGCGGCGTATATCGATGACATTGCCGCCTACGCGGACGTTGCCCGCGCGCTGGGCTGCTCCGCCATACATTACGTGTCTCCGGAGCAACTTCGCAGGGATCTCGGCTTCATTGGGATAAAAGTGGAATAATCTTGCACTACGTAGGAATTCGTCACTGGCATTCATCTGTAGGTAAAGATTGCTAGAACTAGTACTGCCCTCTTTCCCCCCAGACTCCCTCAACTACATATTTTACAGTTAGTTATGAGTCATATGCCCTTCGGCATTCACGGTATTGGTCTTGCACACCCCAATAACGACTATCATGCTCGGCAGCCGCTCTGCCTCAGTTTGAAAGAATCGAACCCCTGAAGGGTGAGGAGAACAGTTTCACTATGTCTGAAGATTATTCTGTCCAAGAAACACACAGCAGTCCATCGTGGCAACTACCGGCGATCATCCTGCTCGCTTTGGTTGCTTTGGGGGCCTTCGGTTTTGCCTGGAGTAACTCCGCAAAGCTGGATGCCACAAAGCAGGGCGTAACCGACCAGGTTAAGTCCATGCAGCAGACCGTTCAACAGGATCTGACTGGTATGAAAGACCGCCTGACCATCGCTGAAAAGACCAACACTGATTTGCAGGGCGACCTGAAGGTCGTCACCGACAAGCTCAAGATAACCCAAGGCCAACTCAAGAAGGCCCGCATGGAAGCCGAGGAAAAGAACACGCAAACCACCGAGATGGTGAAGAACCTTGATACTTCCGTGCACACCGAATTGGCCACCAAGGCCACCACGGATGACGTGAAGACTGTCGATACTAAAGTGGGCCAGGTCAGCACCAACCTCGACAAGACCATCGGAGACCTCAACATGGCCCGCAGCGAACTGGGCACGCTCATCGCTCGCAACCACGATGAAATTGACGTACTGCGCCGCCAGGGTGAACGCGACTACATCGAATTCACCATCACTGGCAAGAATCAGCCCCAGAAGGTCGGCAATGTGACTGTCGAGCTTAAGGGAGTCAACGAGAAGAGGAACCGTTCCAACATTCAGTACACCGTTGAGGACAAGCGCTACGAGGCCAAAAACGCCAACATCAACGCGCCTGTGTTCTTCTATCTCTCCGGCACGCACCTGCCGGAAGAGCTTGTGATCAACAAAATCGGCAAGAACACGATTAGCGGATACCTGAGCGTTCCCAAGGCGAATGCTCAGCCGCAGACTGCCGCGAGCAAGTCCGGCGGCCGCTAATTCAATTCACGCTCTCTCTGAGAGACGGCGGAAGGATCATTCCTTCCGCCGTTTTTATTTTTTG
>JBAVHY010000332.1:0-21537 GCA_049686315.1 Candidatus Acidiferrum sp.
CGGACTACCTCGTCCGAGTAAAAGTTCCCGATGGCTCCTTCTATCGCTCCATCTCCACTGGTGGAACGCAGCAGGTGCCCGAACTTCGCAAAGTCGCCGGCGAAATGAAAAAATTCGGGATCTACCAATCCGCCGACAAAGCGCCCCGCGATATGGTCGAACAAGCCAACAATGATCTGGAATACGAGGTCAGCTATCGCTCCGGCGGAGGCGTCGCGGTTGCCGCGCTCGCCATCGCCAGCACTCAGCCCTTTTCGGGTGAGTTCAAAAATTCAGACTACCTCAAGGCCGCCGAAGATGCTTGGGATTTCCTGGAGAAAAACAATCTGAAGCTGGTGAACGACGGTAAGGAAAATATTGTCGACGATTACTGCGCTCTCGTCGCCGCCACCGAACTTTTCAAAGCCACCAAAAAGGACATCTACAAGGCCGCTGCCGACAAACGCGCCGCCAGCCTGATGGCTCGGCTGAAAACCAGCGGCTCCTTTTCAAATTATTGGCGCGCCGACGAGGAAACCCGCCCCTTCTTTCACGCTTCCGACGCGGGCTTTCCCGCCGTGAGCCTTCTTTACTATTCGGAGATCGCCGCTCCGCAAGTCCAGCAAAAAGTTCGCAACGCCATCAAAAAATCCCTCGCCTTCCAACTTACCATCACTCAAGACGTGAATAATCCGTTCGGCTACGCCCGGCAGCTGACCCAGGACAAAGATGGCAATCGTCACGTGACCTTTTTCTTCCCGCACAACACCGAGGTCGCCCCGTGGTGGCAGGGGGAAAATGCGCGTCTCGCCTCCCTTGCAGCCGCCGCTAGCTTGGCAGCCAAACAACTCCCGGAGGACCCCGAGTTCCAGAAGCAGCTCCGCGCCTTCGCCACCTGTCAGCTCAACTGGATTCTCGGCCTTAATCCCTTCGACACCTCCATGATGAACGGCGTCGGCCGCAACAATCCGCAATACCTCTTCTTCGATTCCTGGGAATTCACCAACGCCCCCGGAGGCATTTCCAACGGCATCACCGCGGGCTTTCGCGACGAGCAGGACATCGACTTCAACCTCACCTACAAACAAACCGGCGCGGACAACGACTGGCGTTGGCAGGAGCAGTGGCTGCCCCACGGCGCTTGGTACATCCTGGCCGTCTCCGCCCGCGACGAATCCCCGAAGCCCGCGCCCTGACCTTCGTCCAGATTCGAGGAACTTGCCGGAATTTCTCGCGCGGCACAATTCATCGGCTATTCCAACAAAACCGCGGTGTCATCCTGAGGAGCGCGTCTTTTGCGCTCCGAAGGATCTCAACCGATATGCTACAAGCCTTCCACAGGATGTCTCGTATGCTGTGAGTTGTGAACTTGCCCAATTCGCCCAAACGTGCCACAAATATTATGTTATGACCACAACAGTTGATGTACCCACTTCCAAATTTAAGGCCCTCACCCGGTTGGTTGGCAACACGCCCCTCGTTTCCATCCACCTTCGTTACCACGGCACGCACCGCATCCTCTTTGCCAAGTCCGAGTACATGAACCTCACCGGCAGCATCAAGGACCGCATGGCCGTGCGCATTCTTCAGAAGGCCTATGCGGAGGGCAAAATTTCACCCGGCAACATCATCGCCGAGGCCACCAGCGGCAATACCGGCATCTCCTTTGCCGCGATCGGCCGCATGCTCGGCCATCCCGTTAAGATCTTTATGCCGGATTGGATGAGCCCGGAGCGCGCTCACCTGATCCGCAGCTACGGTGCCGAAGTCGTCTCCGTAAGCAAAGATGACGGCGGTTTTGTCGGCAGCATCCGCATGTGCGAGGAGTTTGCGGCATCTCGCAAGGACGTTTTCCTCCCGCGCCAATTCTCGAATCCTTCGAATTCCGAAGCGCACGAAGAAACCACCGGCCCGGAAATCTGGTCGCAACTGCTCTCTGTTGGAAAACGGCCGCAGGCTTTCGTCGCGGGCGTGGGCACCGGCGGCACGGTCATGGGCGTTGGCAAATTCCTTCGGCAGCGCGACTCTTCCATTCGCGTTCACCCTGTCGAACCTGCCGAGTCGCCCACCCTATCCACCGGCTGCAAAGTTGGCAATCACCGCATTCAGGGAATCTCGGACGAATTTATCCCGGGGATTGTGCAACTGAAAGACCTCAACGAGGTCATTACCATTTCCGACGGCGACGCCATTCAAATGGCCCAGAAGCTTGCCACCAATCTCGGTCTGGCCGTGGGCATCTCTTCCGGCTGCAATTTCCTGGCGGCACTGCAGGCGCAGGAAAAAATCGCAGCCGACGCGGTTGTGGTCACGGTGTTCTGCGACGACAACAAGAAATATCTCAGCACAGCATTGATGAACGAGGAACCACCCAAGTCGGGTTATGTCTCGCCGCACGTTGAACTGCTCGGTTTCGGCACAGTCGGGCGCGCCTGCGAATTCTGCCACTGATTGGCATTCTCCGCGGGAAACGACTTTTATGTTTGCCTGCGGGGAAGCAACTTCGCCGAAGTTGGATTTTGTGCCGACTCCATCCACACCCCCCTGTCATCCCGACCCTCGGGCTGCGGTCTTCCGCAGCCTGAGGCGGAGGGATGTGTTTTCAGCTTCGGTTTTCAGGTTTATTGTTGAGATCTTTCGCCGACCCCAGTGAAAAAGGCGCGCTAATAATCCGTGGCGCCATCAGCGACGCTGTCCTTGCTCAGTGAACACCCGCCCTCAATGAATTGACGTGCGTTTCTGTGGTGGTGGCTCCACACCGTTCTTCGGAATGTACTCTCCCCCAACACCACGCTCCCAATTGCGGTCCAGTACGCGCCCCGCGTTCTTCCGCCGGAAAGTTTCTGCAATGTAGCAATTCCAGCACACCGGCAAGTGCGTCTGGAAAACTTCCGGGAGTTGTTCTGGTGGAATCTCATTCCACTGTTTGGCCTCGCGCTCGGGCGAAAGGAGTGCGGGATGCCGGTTGTGCCACTGAATTCCCTCGAAGGGTTTTTGGCAGTAAGCGCAGGACTTTCCCCTGTACCACATCGCCACCATGTTCCACACCAGGCAGTTCTCCGGGTCGGCGCGCAGTTCGCTCAGGCAGTCTTGCCCGCAATTCCTCTTTTCCGGCCATCGCGAACATTGATCCAGCCGGATTTCCTCTTTGCCCCACAGTTTCTTGCCCGCTGCTTTGGCCACATTCACATGCACTGCTGCCGGCTTGTGTGTCTCCGGGCAGGTCACAAGGCGCTGCCCGCGATAGCGCAGGAACGTCCGGAAGGCCATGGCAAGGCCGAACACGACCGCGCCGATCACCAGCACCAGAATTGCGGCAAGAACGAGGTTGGTAAGGTTCATGCTCCCTCCTCAGTCCAGCCAAACCTGTTGCCGGACTACCCCACGTAGGGATTTGCAGGACCACGCCCAAACTGTTCCATTAACGAATCTTGCTCCATGATTCTTGAATCGCAAGGAGTTACGTGCTCGACCAGCAGCTCACCGTTCGATCGCTTCCGCCCAAACAGCGCTATTCCACTCAGCCGTTCTGCGCCAACTCACCTGCAACTGGGCCAACTCGCTGACTTTCCGACCTTTGCTTAATCCCTCCGAGCCGCTCATCTTCACTTTGCGATCCCGTTAGGTTTCAGGATCGTCCCCGCGCTGGAGCGTCCGTTCATCAGCACTGTCATCGGCGCCGCAAATCGCAGGTGTCGCACGCAGCCCCGCTCTTCCTCCGCCCGTTGCGCCGCCAGCCATTCCCAGTCCACTGTGCCCTCCCCGAGATCGGGATTCACGGTGAAGTACCCCACCTGAAACGCCGAAAGGTTTTGGAAAAAGTGGCTGCCCTGCGACGGCGTGACGCGAAAATCCCGGAAGCCCGCTTCCACGATCACGCGCGCGCCGGAAATTTCGTCCCACTCAACAGGAATCCCGAGCCATGGATCGTTCGAACCCCAGCGCCCCACGCCCACGAGAAGATAGGGACGGTTCTCCCCGGTGAGCTTGGCATTGAAGTAGGCAACGTGTCCCGCCACCTCCTGGCTTTGCCCTCGCTCGAATCGCTGCGCATCCACCACCACCACGTCCTGCAGGTTTGCAATTCGCCCGTTCCCCAGCACCTTGGTGCTCTGCGCCACCAGGCTGGAGCGCTCCACTTTCCCCACCTGCAGTTCCTCGGCTTCGTGCGAAACCACCAACGGTCGTATCTGCAAAAATCCAAATTGTGCGCTCTCGCTCTCCTGCCGCGGCAATCGCACCGCAAATTCGATTTCCACCGGTTGGCCAAACCCCTCTTCTCCGTCCCTCACCAATTCGTCCAACAGCGCTGCTAGGGGAAATACTCCATATTTGAGAATCGGAGCGAACGTCACCACTCTCATTCCCGTTCGTCCCAGCCCATCCGTGATTCTGTCGTTGTCTGCCGAGTAGGTCGATCCCAGCGCCTCCAGTGTTCCATCCGCCTCCGCCACATCCAGGCTGAACCGCACTTCCCGCAAGCCCGGCGGCGTAGTCTCCTCCGAAGGGTGATTCAGCGAAAGCGCCCAGAAATCTGTCTGCGATTGCGACAGAAAATCCTCTACCGAGGAGAATTGCACCAGGTTGTCCGGATGGCGCGGACAAAACGCCAGACACTTCCCTCCATCCACCACCGTGCGGCCCAGTCCCAGCGCGACTGCCGCAATGCCGTCTTCGAATGTCATGGGAGGAACCGGATAAAAATTCCGTGACCGCGCCACCCCGGAAAAGTCCGGATAAAATCGTGTCCCAAAAAAGGACCCTACCACCTGCTGCAGTATCACCGCCATCTTTTCTTCTTCCAGGCGAAACGGCGTGGCGCGCACATAAGCTTTCGCGTGCCGGCTGAACGTGGACGCGTACACCAGCTTGATGGCCTCGCTCAGTTGATTCAGCCGGTGGCCGTCATCCTCGTGCTGATTCGCCAGCATGAAAGTCTCATACACCCCCGTGAACGGCTGGTACTGCGAATCCTCCAGCAAGCTCGACGACCGCACCGCCAGCGGGTATTTCGCCTCCGTCAGATACGCCCGTAAATCTTCCATCAGCGAAGCGGGAAGCGCGGCTTCCAAAAATCGTTGCTGGATTTCACTGTCGTCCGCCGCATGAATCGCGAAATCCAATAAATTGTTTTCCGCCAAAAACCGGTCGAACGCATCGGTCGCCACCACCACCGCCGGCGGCACCGTTATGCGCACATTGGAAAAACGCCGCGCGAACCGTCGCTTGTGCAGCAGGTGCCTCACAAACGCCAATCCACGCGCCTTTCCACCTAGCGAACCTGACCCGATGCGCAGAAAGTAGGCGCCCCCACTCTGAAAAGCGGCCGGCTTGAAATCCCCAATCAATACGTCGCTTTGCTCGCGGCGGTATTCGGCGATCGAATCGATCAGGTTCCTGCGCAAATGATCAATGGTTGGGAAATCGGACACCTTGCGCGGCCGGAATTTCTGCGCCAGGGCAAACTCCGTTCGCGCCGTAAACCAGTGCGAAAAGTGATTCCTTTGCGCGTGGTACGTAATGCTTTCGCCCGGCACCGTTTGCAGCAGTTCTTCCAGTGAATTCAAATCCGTGGCGCGCGCCACCTCCGTCTGCTCCGGCGTCCGAAACACAAAATCGCCAAATGCAAACTGTTGCGTCAGCACCTTTCGCAAGTCCCGCAGGAATGTCGGCGACCCTTTTCGCAGGAACGAATAGCCTTCCTCAAGCGCCCGCTGCCGGAATGCCGTCCTGCTGGTCTGCAGCACCACCGGCACATCCTCCGCGAGCGCGCGCACGCCCCGCGCCAGCTCAAATCCCGCTTCCGCGCTCAGCACCCCCGCGTGCGGAAATTCCACGTCGCTTACGACTCCAAGAAGATGCTCCTGATGCCGCACCGCCAGCATGTAAGCTTCTTCAAAATTTGAGGTGAGCAGAATCTTTGGCCGCGCCCGCATGCGCATCAGCTTATGCGCCAGGTTCACCCCTTCCTGAATCACGCGCCGCGTCTGTGAAATCAGCTCCGTATACATCAGCGGCAAAAACGACGAGTAGTACCGGATGTTGTCTTCCACCACGAGGACCACCGGCACGCCCATCATCGACGCGTCGTGGTCCACGTTGCGCCTGTCCTCGATGTATTTCACTATCGCGATCAGCACCCGCGGCGTGCCTTGCCACAAAAATATCCGCTCGATGTCCGTCACCGGATTCCGCGCGACAAACTTCTTGATCTCGCGATAGTCGTACGCCAGGACCACCACCGGCACTTGCAGCCCTGCCTGCTTGATCTCCCGCGCCATTTGCGCCGCATTCATATCCCCGACCGCCAGGTTCGTCAGAATCAGATTGAAGCGCGGCTCGGACTTCGCCAGCTCCAGCGCCTCGCGGCAGCTCGGTACATGCGTGATTCGCGGAATTTGCTGCAGGTGGAGATCTTGGGACTCAGCGATGAGCAATTCGTTCAGGCGCCCATCCTCGCGCAGGATGAAGGAGTCATACAGGCTCGACACCAGCAGGATATCCTGCACCCGGAAGGGCATCAGGTTGTCGAATCCCTCGAACTGCATCTCCACGTCGGGAAACGGTATCGGAAGTGACCGCTGCTTCATGTCCCAGCCCCGTTCAACAGCAAAAACGGCGGGGTGACTGTGCACCACCCCGCCGCCAGTGTACTTCGTTGACCTTGTTTCAGACGAGTCCCTGATCCAGCATCGAGTCCGCCACCTTCACGAACCCGGCGATGTTCGCGCCGTACACCAGGTTTCCCGGGTGCCCGTACTTCTCGGCTGTCTCAAACGCATTCTTGTGGATCGCGATCATGATCTTGTGAAGGTGATCGTCCACTTGTTCCCGCGTCCATGCCATCCGCATGCTGTTCTGGCTCATTTCCAATCCGCTCGTGGCCACGCCGCCGGCATTTGCAGCCTTCGCGGGCCCATAGAGGATCTTTGCTTCCAGGAACAGCTTGGTTGCGTCCAGCGTGCTCGGCATGTTGGCGCCTTCCGCGACTACCTTGCACCCGTTCATCACCAGCGTCGCTGCGTCCTTCGCGTTGATTTCATTCTGTGTCGCGCTCGGGAACGCGCAATCCGCCTTGATCGCCCACAGCGGGTTGTAGTCCAGCCTTGGATCGTGCGGAATGTACTTCGCCGTTTTGAACTTGTCCGCGTACTCCTTAATCCGTCCGCGGCGCATATTCTTCAGCTCCAGCACCCACGCCAGTTTCTCGCGGTTGATTCCTTCCGGATCGTGAATCACGCCGTTGGAATCCGATATCGCAATGACTTTCGCGCCAAATTCCAGCAGCTTCTCGATCGTGTATTGCGAGACGTTGCCGCTTCCAGATACCAGGCAGAGCTTGCCGTCGAACGTTTCCTTCCGCGTCTTCAGCATTTCCTGCGCGAAATATACGCAGCCGTAGCCCGTCGCTTCCGGACGGATCAGCGAGCCGCCCCAGTTCAGGCCCTTGCCCGTCAGCACGCCGGTGAAGCGATTCGCCAGCCGCTTGTACTGCCCGAACAGGAACCCGATCTCACGGCCGCCCACGCCGATATCTCCGGCGGGCACATCCGTGTCCGCGCCAATGTGGCGAAACAGTTCGCTCATGAAGCTCTGGCAGAACCGCATCACTTCATTGTCGCTCTTGCCCTTGGGATCGAAATCAGAGCCGCCTTTTCCGCCGCCCATCGGCAGCGTGGTCAGCGAATTCTTCAGCACCTGTTCGAACGCCAGGAACTTCAAGATACCCAGGTTCACGGAAGGGTGCAGGCGCAATCCGCCCTTGTACGGCCCGATGGCGCTGTTCATCTCGATGCGGAATCCGCGATTCACTTGCACCTGCCCGGCATCATCCACCCACGGTACGCGGAACATCAGCACGCGCTCTGGCTCAATAAACCTCTCCAGAATCCGGGCCTTTTGATATTCAGGGTGCTTGGCGATTGCGGGGCCGAGTGTTTCGAGTACTTCCTGGACTGCCTGGAGAAATTCTGGTTCTGCGGGGTTCTTGGCTCGAGCGATGTTCAGAACGTCCTTGATATACTCCCCGGTCTCTTTGAGAGCCGGAGGAGTATGCGTGAGAGTACCCATAAGTTTATCCTCCTGATCGGATGTGCGAAATGAAAAGGCATGATGCCGCCATGAAGCCGACGGGTGGGGCTGATTGAAGAGCAGACTGATTAAATACTCATCGGCATATGCATTGCTGTGACGTAAATCACGCCAATGGGTACTACTCAGCTACAACCGCGTACCCCGTCATTATAGGCTTTCGTAGACGCAGATAATGCAACAATCTACGCCGAGCGCAGCCGAACCATCAACGGGGTGAGGCGGGCGGGGTAGTCCGTGTGCGAGGCGCTGCCGCAGTCATATTAAATGGCCAATGGGGCGTACAGGCACACGGCAGAAGAATCCCGAGTGATGGCCATCACATAGCAAATCGCAGTGACCATAAATCAGATAGTAAAGCGATGTCATGGCTATCACATTTAGTAAATGGTTTGTGCAAGAGTTTTGATAACTGTGGCAACTATTTGCAGTGTGTCCTGTGTGCGCTGTTCATTGAAGTGCGCTAAGGCGGGGGCGAGAACTTCGATAAGCGCTGCACATTCCTGGAGATAGCCTCGCGTCGCGCGCGCTTCGCATACGACTCATGTCTTATATGGGTGGAGACATGATGTGTATGACGCTCCGTGCAGCACTGGCTCTGGAAACTATTACGATGTTAATGGGAATTATACCGTTCCGTCTGGCTACCCCCCACGAATAAGTCCTTTTCCTTCAGCCACTTACGTACTATTTTCCCTTTCCCTCCAACCTATCCCCTCAAACTTGGTGGTACCCCTTATGTTCATCCGTCACAACCCCCCGTGCGCAATGCACTGGCTTCTTACATCCCTCTGGCAGACTCTCGCCCCTGCGAGGTCTCCCCATGACTAATCCCAAAGTGGCCGACTTGGCCGGTCCAGGCATCGGCAACTACGAAGAACTAGAGAAAATCCTTCCCAGCGACTACAGCAGTGCGCTCACCCGTAGAGAAACCCAGAAAGCCATCTTCGCGGTTAAACGCTTCATTGAGGACAACCTCTGCAAAGAGTTGAACCTCATCATGGTCACTGTTCCGCTCCTTGTCGATATCGAGAGCGGCGTCAACGACATGCTGGATCGCGACGGCTCCCGCACTCCGATCCAGTTCCACATCTCCAACGACTACGACAAGCATCCCGTCGACGCCCAGGTCGTCCAGGCTGCCACCAAGTGGAAGAGAACCGCGTTGCGCCACTTCGGCATGCGCATGGGCGAGGGTCTCTGCACCGACATGCGCGCTGTCCGCAAGGATTACTTCCTCGACCACGACCACAGCGTCTATGTCGATCAGTGGGATTGGGAGCGCGTCATGTCCCCCGAACAGCGCAACCTGGAATTCCTGAAGGAAATCGTCAACAAGATATGGAAGGTGCTGACGGAAGCCGAGCGTTACGCGATTGAGCTCTTCCCCGAATTACGTTCCAGGAAATATCCCAACTTGCCGGAGAAGCTGACCTTCCTTCATGCCGAAGAATTGCTGCGCATGTACCCGAACCTGCCGCGCAAGCAGCGGGAGACAGCCATCTTGCAGCAGTGCCCAGCGCTCTTCATCACCGGCATCGGCTACCCGCTCGAAGATGGCTACCCGCACGAGATGCGCGCGGCCGATTATGACGATTGGGTCACGCCCACCAAGACTGCGGATGGCAAACAGTGTCACGGGCTGAACGGCGATATTCTGGTGTGGAACCATGTCACCAAGCGCCGCCACGAACTCAGCTCCATGGGCATCCGGGTGAACGCGGAAACCCTCAAGAAACAGTTGGAAATGGCCGCGCAGATGGACTTCCTGAAATTCCCGTATCACCAGGCCATTCTAAAGAACGAAATCCCGCTCAGCATTGGCGGCGGCATCGGGCAGTCGCGCACGCTCATGCTGATTTTGCGCAAGGCGCATCTTGGAGAGGTTACCGTCAGCGTGTGGCCAAAAATCCTGAAGGAGATTTGCGCCAAGAAAAATATCCATGTGTTGGAATAAAAAGAAAAAATGAAGGGTGCGAGACGGGCAGTTGGGCAAGTCATGGGGACGATGATTACGCCGGCTGCCCGTACTTTTTTTGGATTGGTCGCGCAGTTGCAGGCCTCCGCGAAGTATTCTCTAGTGACCGAGAAACTTCTCGATCTTCGCAAGTTCGGCGTCCGCCATGTCGAAATATTTCTGCGCGTTCTTCAGGTCTTGGGCCCTCAGCGCGGCGTTGCCCTTGGCGGTGTAAAGCTGCATCCGCTCCAATGAGGACGCAATATCCGCGCGCAGGTTGTAGCCTGCGGCCACTTGCTGCTTGCGCAGCGTCTCAACGCTTTGCGTCGCCGCGGCCGCGCGAACGTTGAGCTTGTCCCCTTCATCTTCCATCTTCGTGATCTCTTCCGGCGAAGGCCCTGGCGGTGGTTCCGCCGTCGCAGGTGTGATGTCAATCGATTGTCCATTCTTGCCGGAGATTTTGACTGAGCCCTTCGCTCCGCCTACTTGTACGCCGCCATTCGGGCTTTCCAGGGATACGTTTCCTTGGTCGTCGACCTTGATGCCACCCTGTGGGCCTTGTATGGAAACCACAGGATTAGAAGGAGTCGCCGAGGCATCGGTCGGACCGGGAGTCGAGGGATTCGTGGTCGCGCTGTTCTGGGCAACGGTACTCTTCCCGTTCGCTGGGAACATGCTCCTGTTCGGGTCCGCGTGCGTTCCAACGTGTCGCGGAATGTATATACCTGCCGCAATCAACACGCCCACTCCCAGCATGGCGCCAATCGCGAGCCACATTCCTCGGCTCGAACTCGGCCCTGCGGCCGGCGACGGAGGAGCCGCAGCCTTAGGTGTGGGTGGCGGAGCCTGCGGCACTGTCGGAAATGCGGGTGTCAGCCTGGGCGCTGGCGTGGGCGCTGGAGGGCGCGATGCCGCCGGCGTGGTAGGAGTGCGCGGCGTATAGGGTGTGTCGACCAGGGTCGTTGCCCCAGAAGGCTTGGGCGTCGGTGTGACCGTTGTGTTCGATACGGGTAGATCACTCACTTGCACACTGCTTAGCGCGGTGCGAAACGCATCCACGGACTGGAAGCGGTTCTCCGGCTCCTTTGCGATGGCCATCATGATGATTTCGTTCAGCCCGGCTGGCAGGTCGCTGCGCAGAGTGATCGGCGCAGCCGGCACCTGGTTGAGGTGCGCGGTCATGAGCGAATACTGCGAATCACCCTGGAAGGGAAGTTTGCCCGTCAGCATTTCGTACAGCGATACGCCAAAGGAATAAATGTCCGAGCGCGCGTCGGCCCCTTCGCCACGTACCTGCTCCGGCGGCATGTAGTTCAAGGACCCCAGCGTGGTGCCAGTCGTCGTTAGCGAACAGTCCGTCGCGGAGCGGGCAATGCCGAAGTCCATGAGTTTCACGACACCTTCTGGAGTCAGCATCATGTTTGCGGGTTTAATATCGCGGTGGATAATGTTCAGCTTGTGCGCGTAGCTCAGCGCGGAGAGCACTTGGTCAGAGTAATTCACGGCCTCAGCGGTGGAAAGAGGCGCGCGCGCCAGGCGATTGGAGAGTGTCTCACCTTCGACGAACTCCATGATCATCACCAATTGGTTTTCGTTGGTCAGTGCCGTGCGCAATGCCGCAATGTTCGGATGATTCAAGGTCGCCAGCAGGCGGATTTCCCGAAGAAAGCGGTCCGCCTGGCTCTGGTTGCTGCTCAGGTCGGGAAGCAGAATCTTCATCGCTTCAGCGCGATCGGATATTACGTTGCGTACTTTATAGACCTTGCCCATGCCTCCCATGCCGAGAACAGAGAGGATTTCGTAGTCGCCAATGTTCTGGCCAGCGGAAAATTCAGCGGTCATAGAGTCCTCCAGAGAGGTGCGGCGCTTGTAGGGAGAATACAACAAAAGAGCGGCCGGAAAATACACCTAGTCCGCGAAGGGGAAGTCACGGGCCGGTTGCGCTGTGTCAAATTGCCAGCGAAGTTTAGTTTTTGACCACGTCGCCGACTCTAGCCTGCCCGGAGCCGGAGAAGGTGACCGTCGCGGAATCGTTGTCCACTTCCGTGACCGTTGCTTCTCCCACCTTGTCTTCCACCGACTTGATCACCTTGCCGGTGGATGGGTCCTTCACAACGCGCACTTGGCGAGAAACGGTCAGCTTGTCGCCGACCCTGACTCCCGCCTTTTTGCCGACATTCACGATCAGCGTGGTACCGGAAACATCAGCGACCAGCCCGCTCACTTCCAGCTTGACGGTAGGAACCTTGTCCGCGGCGGCGTCTATTTGCGCTCCGGTATCGTCCACGGCCTTGTGAACCGCTTCACCCAAAATCGTGTTGCCAAAATTGCTGCTGCCCATGTCCAAACCGCCGCCTCCGCCTCCCGTCCACCCGCCGCCCGCGCCAACCAGCGATGTGCCGGAGCGCGTGGATTCGCCCGTGCCGGTAACAGCTACCAGGATTTCGCCCGTTGAGGTATTCACGAGCCGGGCGCTTACGCCCACAACTGCTTTTGCCTTGCTCGTGCCCACGCCGCCAAGACCGAATTTGCCTAGCCCGTATCCTCCGCCGCCCACATTGGTGTGCTTGTCATCGCGCCCGAACTGCGTGATGGACCCGATAATGATGGCATCCACCCCAAGGATCTTCCCGATCTTCGCGGCAGTTGTGGAGTCTGCGCGATCACTATTGGAGAAATTCTGCTCCGTGAGAATTTTGTCGAGTGCGGTACGCTCGATCACCGAATACTTGCCATCCTGCACCAGTTTCTGCACCAGCAAATCGGAGATGCCCTTGCCTACGTCTTGGTCGGAACCAAAAATTTGCGCGACGGTTGTCCGCACCGTGCCGTAGTCGAAATTCATCACCGCCACGCGATGCTTGGGAGTTGCGGGCGGAGCGGTGGCGTCTTGGGCGGGCGCTCGCGTGCAGCACCATGCGGCGGTCAGTAGAGGCAAACCCATGCGAAAAATCCGGGAGAGCAACATTAGGGGCTCCTTGCTGCAGGCGGTGCTTGCGGTGGTTTCGAGGACCTGTGCCCGCCTGCCCACTGCGGCTATCTTAATGAAAAAACCGGAGGCGTGGCAACGTTCATTTGGCTCACATTTCGTTAGGGCAATTGCTGCGCATTGCACACGCCACAGAAAAATGGAAAGTGGTCCGTTCGAAGCCGCCGGAGACCCCCCTTGCAGCGGTGAAAAAAAACGCCTCCAAGGGGGAGATTGGGGCATACTGTCAGTGGCTGGGAAGGGAAAATACAAATACTTGTCCTATCACTTCAATTCTCAACGAAGGCACTCCCTCAACTTAAGTACGTCGTGCGAAAGACATCTTTCCGCCCTGTTTTTCCTGAAGACGACTTCCCCAGCTTAGGGAATAGCATAGCGATCGATATTGCTTCTAAACAGAATCGGTAGCCGGCCGCTTGTTGGGCTCGGCTTGCGGTCTAGCAATGCAGCCCCACGGCGTGAATCTTGCGTGCGGCCGGAAGAGGGTTCTTAGCGGTGTACACACATCAAATAGTTCAAGCATGGGGCAAGATCCTCAAGGGTGAGCACCCCTCGCTATCTATAGAAATTACGCGCGAGTGCCCGTTGAAATGCCCGGGGTGTTACGCGTACGACGACGCGCATCTTGGCGGCGGACAAACACTGCGTGAGGTGAACGACCGAAGAGGGCAAGCGCTGGTAACCGGGGTTCTCGAGGTTGTTGATCGGCTCAAGCCTCTGCATCTATCGATCGTCGGTGGTGACCCCCTGGTGCGCTTTCGCGAACTGGAGGTACTGATTCCTCAGCTGGTGGGGCGCGGAATCCATGTGCAGATTGTAACCAGCGCCTTTCGAACCATGGGTCCGACGTGGGCGAGTATACCGCGTCTACACGTGGTCGTATCCATCGACGGTTTACAACCGGAACACGATGCGCGGCGCGCACCGGCAACCTATGAACGAATACTAAAAAACATCGCCGGGCAGAGAGTAACGGTTCACTGCACGATCACCGGCCAAATGATGAAGCGGCCAGGGTACTTGGCCGCATTCCTCGATTTCTGGACGCCACGCCCCGAGATCAAGAAGGTATGGTTCAGCATGTTTACTCCCCAAGTGGGAGATCAACTGCCAGAAATCCTGAGCTTCGAGGAGCGGGTGCGGGCAATCGCGGACATGATGCAATTGCGAAAGCAGTATCCGAAGCTGGATATGCCAGAGGCAGTAATTCGGGAGTTTGCGTCGCCTCCGCGCGGCCCGCACGAGTGTGTTTTTGCGCTGACGACCCAGACGCTGTCGGCGGACCTTGAGACAAAGATCACTCCCTGCCAGTTTGGCGGAAATCCCGATTGCGCATCCTGCGGGTGTGTGGCCTCGATGGGCCTGGCTGCCGTCGCGTCGCACAAATTGGGAGGACTCGTTTCGGTCGGAAGCATTTTCAAAGCCTCCGTAAAGATTGGCCGGAACAGAGCGAAGTCCAGGGAAGAGTATCGAGCCAAAGATTTACTTCCGGTATTGCACGTACAGGGAGAAGGGTGTGGCAACCAGGAAGAAAGGAGGACCTAGTTTGTGAACCACGCACCTCAGACCAACACTTTGCCCACACGGCACGAGAAGGAGATCGCATCCCTTCGCGTACTGTCCGCGCGAGTCGGAAGCGACCCGCTGCTGGTGCAGGCCAGCAACGGAAACACCTCCGTGAAGATCGACGGAAAGCTGTGGATAAAGGCGTCCGGGAAATGGCTAGCCCGCGCGATGCTGGAAGAAGTGCTCGTGCCGGTAGAACAAGGAGAAGTCGAAGAGTCGGTACGACAGGGCAGGGAAATTAGGCCCCACAATGATCCGAAGAGCGGGTTGCGTCCATCCATCGAAACAGCGATGCACGCCATTCTCCATCATCGTGTTGTCATCCACGTGCATTCCATCAACACCATTGCGTGGGCCATACGTTTAGATGGACCCGAGCAATTAAAAGCACGATTGGACGGCTTGCACTGGCAATGGATACCGTATGCAGCGTCTGGAATTCCACTGGCGCGAGAAATCGAAAAGGCAGTGGTGGGTGCGCCAGAGACCGACGTTCTCATACTCGGGAACCATGGGCTCGTGGTCTGTGGAGATGATTGTGACGAAGCCGAAAGGGTGTTGAGAAAGGTTGAAAGACGGCTTGCGATCACTCCCCGGCAATTTCCGAAGCCCGACACCGCGGTGCTGGCGATGATTGCGCGCTTCCCGAAGTGGCAATTTCCCGATGTTGATTCGTTGCACGCTTTGGGCACGGATGCAGTTTCACGGAAAATTTTGAGGGGCGGAGTTCTCTATCCATGCCAGGCAATTTTCTTGGGCATGACTATGCCGGTACTGCCACCTGCGGTCGTGGTATCGAAACTCACGGAGCGCTGGAACGACAGAGTCAAAACTCCACCGTTTGTGGCTGTTGAAAGGAGCGGAGTGATACTCAACGAGAACCTGACCAGTGCAGAGCGCGCTACGTTGATTGGGCTTGCGCAAGTGACGCAACGAACCGAGGAATCGGCGCAACTCCGCTATCTGAAAGGGGAAGAGGTAGCGGACGTGCTAAGTAATTCCGCACACGGGTACAAAGACGTTGATGTATTAGAAGGGAAAGGGAATTCTCAAGCAGAGATCGAGAAATTGGAGGAAGAGCGCAAGAGTGTGTACAACTGAAACGCGTGCGCAATTTAGAGGAGACTGACCTGACGTCTTCCCTAAGGGGTGTGCGACTTAAAAGTGAAAGTTAAGCGGCCCGGCGCCCCTCCCAATAGTTTTCAAATTCGCTATTGAGCCGGCAGCATCGTAGGGCCACGATTGCGTTGGCCCCTCGAACAGTCCAAAACATTCCTGATCTCTTGAGACGCACAGCAATCACAGTTTTGCAGCCAGCTTCAATCACCCCTGAGCCAACAAAGAGGTGTTGGCAACGAAACTTCGGGTATCGCATGCGCTCTCGATTTCGCTCAAAATAATCTGCTTCGGTGCGAACCTTCTCAGCGATTTCGGTGTTTTCGGACTTGATCGCGCCGAGTGCACCAACCAGCTTTTCGATTTTGCCGCGATCCAGCAGCTTCTGGTGCATCTTCATCCAGGCTTTTTGTTTTGCTTGTTCATTCGGGTACAGCTTGCGGGCTACCTCCCAGAGATGCTGGCGGGCGTGGTAGAGATCGACGATCTGAATGGCGCCGGGAAAGTGCAGTTCAGCAATATTCCAGATCCACTCGGCGCCGTCGCCCATGACCACCTTCAGCAGCGCACGGCTCCAGCCGCGTCGGGAAGCTTCGGCATAGATTCGCCGGCCGAATTCTTCTGCTGTTTCGATCGCTCCCGTGTAGGTGGTGGAATCCGGGTCGCGGATGGCATAGCCCTCCTTATCCCACGTGGTCTGGGTGAATACGCAGCCTAATTTACACTCCCGCGTATGGGCGGGTTGGCCTTCGGTCTTGCCCTGGCGACCCGCCGTCTCTTTCTTCACCACGGGGATACCGGTCCCATCCATCTGCACATAGACAATGCGGATGGGTTCGCCGACGATCACAGGCAAGTCCAACTGGAGGGCTTTCTGGATCTCGGCCTTTTCGCGCTGAGCGATATCGGCCCCGATGGCTTCTGCTGTGCGCTCCACCGATTTCGTAGTCACCTCCAGTCCCGCCAGGATTTTCATCTGTTCGCGACCGTCATCGAACGGTGCTTCCTGCCCGACCATGGCTTGCATGCGGCGTACTCCGGGAGAGAATTCCGTATTCTCGATATCCAGTTCGATATCGACCGGAAATTGCCCTCGGCCACAGTGCGCGCACAAATAGTAGGGACGCGAAACTTCCGCCCGCCCCAAGGCGGTCAGCACGGCCTTGCTGCGCAGCCCATGATAATGGGCCTGTCGGCCACAAGGGCAGGCTAACGTATGTTCTTCTTTGCCGGGGGCGGGAAATTCGAGCAGCTGGCTCAACGCGGCGGCACCTGCGCGATGTAAAGCCGAGCGCATGGCCATCTCGGTCGCCTCCAGATCCAGCCGCCCCGTCTTGCGCCGATCCTCGAACACTACCCGTAAAAACTGTTCTACTTCGCGCGTGATCTCTTGCCGGATCGCCTCGACCGTTTTTTTTTCAGCTCCGTCTCGGTCTCCTCCTCGATAGGCCGCAAACGACAGATTTCCGCGTTGGTTCCCAGAAACTCACGAGTAAGCTGTTGGAATTTCCGGAACTCCTCGACTTCTCGCTCCGCTTTCTGGATTGCCGCAGAGGTCGATAATGCTTCCGAGACGGTCTTGCCATTAACTTTATAGGTCAGCCGGACATTGGGGCCGTGACCAGGCTGGCCGGGTTGATGACAGCGACAGTCCGGCTTACCGCAACGACCTGACGTGCTGGTAACGCTGCCGGGGCGAAGATCGCCAAGCTGCGCGATGCGCTGAGCAATTACTTCACGTCGTTGTTCTAAATCCGGAAGGGACTGAGTCATGTGGTGGGCCTCCTATTCCGAGCGTACTACATACGCAAGGAAATAGCCACCCGAAAAGCATATTAGCCCTTTGTCCCTTTAAAGTCGCGCACCCATGGACAGGTTGCCTCTCGTGAAAAATGCCCCTAGGCTTTTAAGTCCCCACCATCATCCAGCAACTGCTTGTATGCGTCCCGCTTCGGAATCCCGCGTTCCTTGGCTGCCAGCTTGAGCGCTTCTTTGCGATCCAGTTTTGCTTGGTGCATCAGTTCGTTCACACGCGCGGCGAGAGACTGAGCGGTATCAGCGTGAATCCCCGGGGAACTCTTTTCTGCCGGCCCGATTACCAGAGTAATCTCGCCTTTGGCGGGATGCTCCGCGAGGGACCGAAAAATCTCCGTGAGTTTGCCGCGGCGGAATTCTTCATGAACCTTGGTGACTTCGCGCGCCAGGCATGCCGGGCGGTCTCCAAGGATCGCCACGGCATCGGCAATCGTGTCCCCGATGCGGTGCGGCGCTTCGTAAAAGATAAGCGTGCGGTCTTCGATTCGCAATCGTTCCAGGGCCCGCTGCCGCTCCCCGCTGCGAGCGGGAAGAAAACCGAGAAACAGAAACTCTTCGTTTGGGAGCCCGGAAGCGGAAAGGGCCGCCAGCAGCGCCGCCGGACCCGGGATGGGCACGATCGGAATACGATGGCGGATAGCCAGCGTCACCAGGCGATGACCAGGGTCCGATACCAGCGGCATCCCCGCGTCACTCACTAGCGCAATCGTAGCGCCTTCTTCCATTGCCAGGACGAGTTCCGGCGCGCGGGTCAATTCGTTGTGCTCGTGATAGCTGACCAGGGGTTTGTGAATTTCAAAATGATTGAGCAGCTTTAGCGTGTGCCGGGTATCCTCACAAGCAATCTGGTCCACTTCCTTCAGTATTCGGAGCGCGCGCAAGGTGATGTCCTCCAGGTTGCCAATCGGTGTGGCGACCAGATAGAGGCAGCCGCTGCGGGCGTTCTGCGGGGATTCAGAATGCGCGTTGCCAGTCATGGTTTCGGTATTTGATGAGTCTAGCACGCCGGACCGGTGGCTTGCGGTCGCATGCTATAATCCACTGTTTGCAGCATCTCCAGGAGGCCGGACTGTGCCGTTGTACGAATACAAATGCACCAAATGTCACAAGAAGACGGAGAAGATTGAGAGCGTTTCAGGTCCTCATCTGAGGAAATGTCCGCACTGTGGTGGGAAAGTGGAGCGCCTGCAGTCAGCCCCTGCGATTCAGTTCAAGGGCGCGGGGTGGTACGTGACAGACTATGCCGCGAAAAAGTCACCCGGTGGCGAGAGTGCATCGGCAGAGAAATCCCCGGCGACAGAGGGCTCCAAGGAACCCGCTGCGAAGGAATCCTCTTCCAAAGAATCCTCTAAAGAATCTTCCAAAGAATCTTCCAAAGAAGGATCAAGAGAATCTAAAGATAAGAAAGCGTCAAAGAAATAGATAGCCGGGGGGGGGGACGGCTCGACCTCCCGCCGAACCAATGATCAGCCTACAACTTCAAGGTCTTGAGATAATCGCGGAACGGCTCACCAAGTTCCTCATTTAACAGCGCGAGTTCGACGGTGGCCTTCAGGAAGCCCAGTTTATCTCCCGCATCATAGGAAATCCCGTCATAAATGAGAGCCCAGAGGCCCTGTTCCTTGGCCAGGAGGCGCATGGCATCGGTCAACTGAATCTCGCCGCCCGCTCCCGGCTTCGTGCGCTCCAGGCATTCGAAGATTGCCGGCGGAAGGACGTATCGACCGGTGATGGCTAGATTGGACGGAGCCTTCTCTGCCTTGGGCTTCTCCACCAGGTCTCGAATCCGCAGCAACCGCTCGCCAAAGGGTGGCAGCGGGGCTGGCTCGCCGGCCACGATTCCGTAGAGATGTGTTTTGTCGTGCGGAACCTCCTCGACCGCAATGGCGCCGGTACCGGTGGCTTCATACACATCAATTAGCTGCTTGGTTGCGGGATTTTTCCCCGGGATCAGGACGTCGCCGAGTAGGACCGCGAAGGGCTCGTCACCCACCAGGTCCTTGGCGACAAGCACCGCATGGCCCAGCCCCAACGGCTCTTTTTGCCGCGTGTAGCTGAGCTGCACCATATTGCTGATGCGGCGCACCATTTCCGCCAGGTCTTTCTTGCCCTTATCTTCCAAAAATCGCTCCAGCATCGGTGCATTGTCGAAATGATCTTCAATAGAGTACTTGCCCTTGCCCGTAACGATAATCACGTGTTCGATGCCAGAGGCCACGCATTCTTCGACCACGTACTGGATTTGCGGCTTGTCGACAACGGTCAACATTTCCTTTGGTTGCGCTTTGGTGGCCGGCAGGAAACGCGTGCCGAGGCCGGCGGCGGGCAGGACGGCTTTGCGAACTTTGCGCAGAGGAGCGGCTTTGTGCGGAGAATGCGTCTGCTCTTGAGTCATAAACGAATTGTCAGTGAGCGCTTTCTCGAAAAAAGTTGTGCCTCCAGCACAGTAGCCGCGCAGTTGGAGTTTTGTCAATCAAACCACCGGCGGCCGGCGGCCTGTTGAGCCGGGAATCTAGTATGGTAACTTCGGAAATCTCACCAGTGATGTGCGCATACCCTCACTCGTCGACAGTCCTCGTTATGCGTTATGTGCCAGTTCCCCAGTCTGTCGGAGGAAGAGCGATGGGCCAAAACTGCGGAGTGGGGGTGTTGAACTCGAACCCCACAGCGAATAATCCATCCATAGAACTTCTTATTCCAACAACTTTACATGCTCGTTGCACGCCCGCGGCGGGATTGGTAACGAAAAACGGGTGCCCTTTGGGCAGCTTCAGCCCCATCTCCAGCAATCCGCCGTGAGCATTCACTACAACCGTAAATGCATCGAGGCGAACTCGCTTGCCTTCTTCTATCTCCGTCTCCACGACCACCCGAAGCTGCAGTGGAACTCGCTCGCTTCGCCTCCGGTTCATTGTCACGGCCCGCCCATAACTCCCGTTGCGCGCGGTTCACGGGTCACTTTGATCTTATTGACGACTGCCTTCGCATAAAGTTTCTTTGGCCGGGGAACAGCAGGTACAATCGCACGACCGCTTCGTGGTCCTCCTTTTCGAGCATTCTCCGCCGTTACAATGCCATTCGAGCGCAAGGCCTCTCGTGAGAAATGTCTCATTTGCCTTGGAAGCCGAGCACCACGAGCGCGGCTACAACAGATTGCATCCGCGGCCGCGTGGCCCCGGCAACCCTGCCCCGAGGAGTGGGCGGCGAGACGCGGGATAAGGTCGGCAAGGCTCAATTCCCACACAAGCAGGAAGCAGTTTTTTGCGTCTTGAAGCTAATTGACTTGCCAGAAAGGCCTTAAAAGAAAACGGCAATGCATTCTTTCTCCGTTTGCTGCCTCTGTTTTCAACCATCTCGCCAAAAAAGATTTGCACTTGACAGCAAGAGCCGTGACCTCCGCGCCTGCTTGTTGGGTTGAACTGCAGATATTCCACCAGTTAAATCGCCTGTTTTGAGCCTCGACAAAACCACTTGCTTGGAATCCCAAGCACTTTCGCATTCTTCTCTCCCTGACCGCGCGGCGTTCCTACACTGCAGCCTGTCGGCGAACCGCACAGCAGTAGGGTTTGTTGACTTTCACCAAATTGTGCTCGGGAGAAATTAATGAAAGCTTCCATTAAGAATCTAAAATTGGGTGTCTTTGCCATCCTTCTTGCTGCTGCTTTTCTCATCTTACCCTCGCTTTTCGGCCAACTTCGCGACACCGCGAGTGCTCCAATCAACCTTTCCGGGTCTGCAGTGATTCTGCAAGCTGACGGCGGTGCGCCACCTCCACCCCCTCCGCCCCCCCCGTCTCCAAAGCCAACTCAGAATTTCGCGAATGCTCCGCTAGGCCAGTCCGCAGTGATTCTCCAAGCTGACGGGGGCGCGCCCCCTCCACCTCCTCCGCCTCCGCCGAAGCAGCAATCGAGTTCCGCGAGTCTTGCCTAACCTTTCTGTCACCGAAGGCAACTTGCGGTTAAGTGAGGGGGAGATGTCCCTCTCCCCCTCAACTCGTGCTACTATCTGGCCGCAGGATAGATAC
>JBAVHY010000333.1:0-9429 GCA_049686315.1 Candidatus Acidiferrum sp.
GTTGCCGTGTTCTGGTGGCGAACGCGGGAGCGTTGACTGAGGGGAATCGGGTACCCGTCAGCATTTCCATTGGAGCCACCCTGATGGTCGGGGGGGATTCCGCCGAATCTGTAGTTAAAAGGGCCGACCAGTTGATGTATGCCAGCAAGTCGGACGGAAGGAATCGAACAACAATTGGGTGATTATCTGCCAAGAGAAAAAGCCGACCTCACGTCTGCCGTCCCGGTGCCCATGTTCTCATTCTCCTCGACGCTGGTCATCACCGTGATTTCGTTCTGACCTCACTTGCTTCACGATTGCCTGCTCGACTTCCTTGACATTGAAGCCGAAGTGAGCCGCGATTGCGGCCAGCGTCCACCCGGCGTCGAGCATCGTCACCATCGTCTCACCTTGATCTCGCGTTATCATCACTCGACAACTAGCTCTGGGCGTCGTGCTTCGCGCATTCCGTTCATTAGAGCACCTTCGGGGGCAGGGCGTGAACTCAGTAGATGTCGTCGATTTTTACAAGACCATCTCGCAGTTAGGCGTCGAACTCTGGATCGACGGTGGATGGGGTGTGGATGCGCTGCTCGGCGAGCAAACCCGGCCACACGAGGACTTGGACATTGCTATTCAAAAGAAGGATGTTCCGGTGCTCCGGCACCTCCTGCAACAGCGAGGTTACACCGACATAAAGCTCGAAGACGCCCGGCCTTGGAATTTTGTATTGGGTGATGAAAACGGCAGAGAGATTGATGTCCATGTCATCGTGCTTGACGACCAAGGAGACGGAATATACGGCCCGCCAGAAAAAGGAGAGAAGTATCCGGCTGCATCCTTGACGGGAACTGGAAACATACACGGTCAGCCCGTTCGGTGTATTTCACCGGAATGGATGGTCAAGTTTCACTCCGGCTATAGTCTCAAAGACAAGGATTTTCGAGACGTATCTGCTTTGTGCAAGAAATTCCGGATCGAGCTACCAGCAGTGTACGAACGGTTCAAGGAACGCATTTCAAAGCCATCATGAGCGGGTAAGCATCTCAAGTGCGGCGTCCGTGACACTCCGATTCTCGTTGCTCACAGCGAAATCTTCAAGGCAGGCCTAGTCGAGTATCGCGGGTGTGCCGCAGCAGTCTGGGGAGCAAATCAGCCTTCACCGCCCATGGCTGTGATATAAAACTCTCTCACTTCCTTTGGACTAAAATCTCGGGCTGGTCACACCGTTCGGAAATTTTCCCTCGCAACTTGTCGGCAACTTTGTCAACCGTCAGGGGCCTGCTGAAGTAGTAGCCTTGAATCTCGTCACAATGATGCGTTTGCAAGAAAGATAATTGTGCTTCGGTTTCGACGCCCTCGGCAATCACCTTGAGATGCAGGCTTTTTGCCATGCTGATGATGGCGGTTGTGATCCCCGCGTCATCAGGATTCACACCGACATCTCGGACAAACGAACGGTCGATTTTGAGCTTGCTAACGGGGAATTGTTTCAAATAGCTAAGGCTGGAATAGCCAGTCCCGAAGTCATCAATCGCCAGTTTCAATCCCATGGCTTTCAATTCCCGAACAACGGATAACATCACGTCTGCATTGGCTAGGAGTAAGCTTTCCGTTAGCTCCAGTTCGAGGTACCGCGAGGCGAGGCCGGTCTCGTGGAGGACTTTTTTGATGAGTTCGCAGAATCCTTCTTGGCGGAACTGGACCGCTGATACATTCACTGCTATCGTCATCGCAGGAAGGCCTTCATCTTGCCATTTGCGAGCCTGATAGCAAGCTGTCCTGAGCACCCATTCGCCGATAGGCACAATCAGGCCGCTGTTCTCAGCAATTCGTATGAATTTATCGGGTGGCACAAGGCCCAAGTCTGGGTGCTGCCAGCGAAGGAGCGCCTCCAGCCCGGTGATTCTTCGAGTCGCAATATCCATTTGTGGTTGATAGACCAGAAAGAGTTGCTTCTTGTCGAGCGCCAGCCGTAAGCTGCTCTCCAATGCCAATCGCTCTACGACCTGAGCATTCATATCCTCCGTAAAGAACTTAAAATTGTTGCGTCCATATTTCTTGGCGCTATACATCGCCGCATCGGCGTTCTTGATAAGGGTTTCGCTGTCCGTGCCATGCTCCGGAAAGATGCTGACGCCGATGCTGCAACCAACAGTGAGTGAATGCCCTTGGACCGTGAATCCGGCAGCCATGGCATCCATGAGTCGCTCGGTGGCGACTGCTGCATCAGGAATGTCTTTTACACCGCTGAGCACGATGAGGAACTCATCTCCCCCCACTCGTGCCAGAGTGTCCTGTTCCCGCCCCCATTTCTTAAGCCGTTCTGCAACATCTTTCAGCAAAAGGTCGCCGATTGAGTGCCCGAGCGAGTCGTTGATGTCTTTGAATCCATCGAGATCAAGGAACAAAAGCGCAAGCTTGTCCTTCCGCCTGCGAGCGCCAGCGAGTGTTTTGGCCAAGCGATCCTGAAGTAGAGTCCGATTGGGGAGTCCCGTAAGAGCATCGTAGTAAGCCAAGAACTGGACTCGTTCCTCGGCCACTTTGCGCTCCGTGATGTCACGAAAGTACCAGATTCTTCCCCGGTAGCAGTTTCTTGAGTCAACGAGAGGCGCTGAGTATCGGTCGAAGACCTTCCCATTCGTCAATTTGATCTCATCCCGGCTCTTCTCATTTCGATGGCTACAAAGATATTCAACCCTTTCTACGAAAGCCTCGGGGGCCTCGACTTTAGCCATCACGTGATTGCGAACGATTAAATCGTCTCCGGCCCTCAGCACTTCATCGGGTATTCCGAAGTGGAGCCCAAATTGTTCGTTTGCCAAGACGATGTGATTGGACTCATCGACGACTAGGATGCCATCAATCGTTGTCTCAGCTTGCGCCTCCAACAGTGCGGTTTTAAGCACCAGCATTTCCTCAGCCTCTTTGCGCTTCGTGATGTCGCGTACCGTCGCCAGCAGCGTCGGTCGTCTTCTCAGCGTCAGCGCCGTGAGGCATACCTCAGCTGGAAAAACCTCTCCGTTCTTGCGCTGGTGCAACCACTCGAAACGTTCCTTGCCATTGAGAAAAGCGGCGGCAAGCCTCTGTTTGGCCGCCTTTCCGGAGGGCGTGCCGTCCTGCTGTTGGGGGGGTGAGAGATCGGCCGGGTGCCTCATCTCGGCTGCGGCAGCATAACCGAACATCTTGAGCGCGGCCGAATTGCAATTCAACAAGCCCTTTTCGTCCATCAGCCAGTTTGCATCGGCCGAGTCCTCGAACAGTGCCCGATACTTGTTCTCGCTTTCTCCCAGGCGACGCTGGATGATTAGAACGCGTGCCGCAAAAGCACCGAAGCCTATTGTGAACACTAGCGGAGAGAGCCGGGGATACGCTCGATCAATACGGGCCAAAATAATGAAGCTGAGTAGTGGATAGAGAAGCGGGAAGAGTTGGTTAACCACTACCCTTTGCGGCCTTTGAGAAACACCCACGTGGTCCTCATCCGCGTTCTTCCAAGTGGCCGCTATCAAGATAGGAATTGCAAGAAGGGCGCTCCAGATCAGATCAAACCATCCCCCCGGCGGCAGGTCGTTCCCCGGACTCAGTGCATAGGAATCAGCCAAGCCCGAGAAGATTAGGAATATAGCCATGCGCCCAAAAAACGAGCGCACGTCTTTCGAGTTCGTGAGCAACGAGCGCAGTACAAATGTCGCTGCCAATAGTCCATCAAAGGCGATGGTCCGCGACCACGTGAAGTGGCCGATGTGAGGGGCAATCGCTGGCGACCACATTCTGGGGGAGAAGTAGAGCAAGATCGAGGTCCAAAAAATGCACACTTGAACAAAATCCAGAATGTGCAGCTTGTCGAAGTGATTTGGTTCACCGTCGGGGTCAAGAAAAAGCAGCATTCCAAAGGGAATCACTGAAACAAAGAAAAGGGTATCGTCAAAACTATCCAGCGAGTGGTCGCCGGAAATGTCCAAATAGACGCCGAGCGCCTGAGCGAAGGCCCAAATTACGAATGTGACCGCGAGTAGCCGCCAAGCATATCGTGCCACACCACGAGATTGGCGAAATGCTTTTGAGCAAGCTAGGATGCAAATCAGGCCGAGCGCAAGCTGAGCAAGCTCAGAAAGCAAAGGACCGGGCGTCCGGCGGCCCAGACTGCCAAGCACTAGAGCTTGACCTATTACCAAGATGCAGGACGCCGCAAGCAGATGTTTGGACCAAAACTCGCGTGACGGTTTTCGTTCCGTTGCTGCGCTGGAATGCACGGGCATTGTGGACGATGCCAACCCCTGTTGGCGAGTCGTTGCCTTCTTTAGACGAGCAGGCTTCAAGAAACAAGACACACGGGGGCTCCGCCACTATGAAAGAAGCTTCATGCATCTGGACGACCAGTCTCATGGTCCAGCTAAGTCATTGACCCGACTCGACCTGTCGCACTTGGTCGTACCTAAGGAGGAGCCTGATTGTCCTAAACATGAACACGGTCCAGTTCTTGGACAGTTTCGTATCCACCGGGTGCTGCTTCGAGGTGCAGCACATCCACATGTACCGGGTGATCGATGGCAAGATAGCCGAGCACTTCGCGAATCGGGATGATGGCGGAATGATGAGGCAGCTTGGCCTTCTGCCGCCGCTCCCGTCGCTGTGAGATCAAGAGGGAAACCGTCTAGAATTCGCAGCCGGCCGATGACACGTCCGTGAACCGACCGAGCAAACATCCTTGAAGCGCGGGACAAGGTGGCCGGGTCGTGTGAGGATCGCATGGGCACCAAGCTTAACAGCGTGCGTGGGTTAACGACCGCCTTTATGCCTAAGTACTAGAGAACGGAACTCAAGGGGCCGCCGAAATAGTACGTGAGGCCTATTCCGCATCGCGCTTGCGGAACATAAACTGAGAGCGGAGGCAATCCGAGCCATAATTGCGATCTATCAGCCGTCTCTAACGGCGGATCAATGGTACTCCCCGTCTTCCAGATTTGAATGCGTGGGGCAGACCACAGAACGCTCCTGCCGCGCTAAATGAGGAAGCAGAGTGAGGAAAAGACTGCGGGAATAGCCAAAAAGCAAAGATTCGATGCGATTTGTATGAAGACGGCCGAGTGAAGTAGATGTAGCAATTCGAGTCAAACTCAAGATGGAGCACCTTTTATTCTGTTCGTGAGGACGCCGAACAATGCGCTTTGAAGAGCCCTGCTCTTGAATGCAAAGGAGGACGTAAATGATTTATCTGGGGAACGACCCCGAGGAAGGCAAAAAACATCGGCTCCGCCGCCGCAAGGCGGACCACATTGTCACGCTTTCAAACGCCGCGGCGGAAGTGCAGAGAAGCAAGAAACACTACACCGCCGCCGTCGTAGACACAGTGACCAGAGAAGTTGCGAAGAACGTTTCGGCGCTCCGCCGAGCCATCAACACTGCCACCCGTCACGACCGCCGCAGTTAAACACGCTTGTCCGGCAGTCCGAGGGGTATATCGACCGCGAGGGTAGCAAGGTCTTCAGGCTTGCTCCTCAACATCGAGGGGGGGAAGGATAGGCACGGTGCGTTCTTCTTTATCCTTCGGCTTCCAGTTCCATTGCCGCTTGTCCAATACGCTGATGGTCTTGGTTTTGAAGTCAACGTCAGTGTCGCAAGCATGCGCAACTTCGTCCTCACGAAATCCAGTGCCGAGAAAAAATTGCCAAATCTGCAACTCTTCGTCGGTTGAGGCGGCGTTGAGAGCGCGCAGTTCCTCGACGGAGTATGCCTTCACTTTCTTCTCGGTGTATTTGTGCCGCAGCGTAACAGAGAGGATGCCGTGCGCCCGTAGAAGGTTACGACGTTAGCCACGCGGTTCGCCACCGTCCGGTCGTCCTGCTCATCCTTTTTTAGCGCGACGACGAATACGGTAAGGTCATTCTTGTCGATCTCGTCCAGATGCTCTTTCGCGCAGGAGTCGCGAAATGTATTCAGGCTAAGGTTGTATGCCAACCACGTCTTGTGCGCCCGCGTGGCTGCGACTGTGCTCAGATAGGTTGCGATGGCGTCGTCAGCAATGCCCCGCAGTCTCTCCTAAGGACATCGAAAGCACTCAGAAAAAGTAACATGAGTAACAAACCAAGAACTCCTTTTGTCCCAACCTCGGACAAAGTTTTCCGAGCGCCAGGGAAGTGACGGCATACTACGGCTCGTCGTCTTGATCCTCGGTTGAGTGAAGTTCGGGCAGCATGCGCTGATGCAGGATTCGAGAAACTAGGATGCCACCGCGCTCCTGACGGTAAAATACGACGTGCTGGCCATGCTCCAGACGACGCAAGCCAGGGCGAACCTCATCACAGAGTCGGCCTAACGCCGGATTGTCGGACAGCGTCTGGCAACAAGCCTCAAGCTCCCCGAGGTAACGGGCGGCTTGGGCTTTGCCCCATGTGCGAAGGGTGTAATCGCCGATGCTCAGCAAATCGGCCTCAGCACGACGCGAAAAACGAAACGCAGCCACGGCTAGCGCGGTGACACAGGAAGCTTAAGGGCCTTGCGGACACGCCCAAATACGTTGCTCTCGGCGATACCGCTGGCGTCGCCAGCGTCAATAGCCGCTTTCAGCGCCGCAATTTTCGCTTCGTACTGCTGCTCCTCGCGCTCCAAAGTCCGCAACCCAGCGCGCACGACCTCACTGGCGTTTTCGTAACGGCCGGTCTTAACTTTTTTAGCGACGAAACGATCAAGCTCGTCGGTCAAATTGACGTTTCGTGTAGGCATGACCGAGGCCCTCCCCATGGATGTAGATTTCGAGTTCACTGTAGCACGGGTGGCAAAGATTGCCAATAATAACAATTTTGTTGGTTTGTTGGGGAACTCTGGTCCGCCTCGGCGAATTCGTCAGAGACAACCCTTTTCCTGCCTGTGCTTTTTCGACATTGAATGCAGTTAGTCGCTCAGGCCGGCAAAAACGGCACACAATCTCCGCCCCGAAAGCCCTCTCATCCACAATTCCACTCCCACTTCCGCCCTTGCCTCCCGCTAACCTAGCCCAAATCAGGTGTTGACACCGTGGCTGACGCACGTCGCCGTAAGAACAAAAAACAAAATGATTGCCTAGGTTACCTCAAGACAGTGGACTCAACTGAAATCAATCAGAGTTTAGGTGAAGACAGTCGACGTGCAGATTGTTGTCCTATATGCTGATGTGTTGTCAGCGGTTTAAATGTTTGGAGCTGCCGATGCATGCTGCAATGATTCAGGCAAAATCTCGAGGGATCTATTGTCGCTTTTGTGGGAAGCCGATCCGGTTATCCGCATCATTCATCAAGAGGGAAACTGCCATCAAGGAGAATGGACCGACTTTGGCACAAGAGTTGAGTTCAAGGGTCTTCCCGGCAAGATGTCGGGCCTGCCATGAAGAAGCAATTTACACGCTGAGCCAGATAGTTGATTTTCCAGAGGAAGATTCGGGACGGTTATGAGCGTGAGCATTGCAGTCGCGGGTTTGGCTCGAGAGCGGGCTTGTGGAGGGTCCAAGGCATCAGCAACTTATACCTTCAGCATCTCCGACGGGGCTGTAAAGACTCGCGTTGAGGTCGTGTTCGCAGATGGCGGCTTCGAAATAATCGAGCGAAGGGGTAAAGACGCTAAGGCAGCCGCAAAACTCGCTTTGGAGCGACTTCTTCTTGAAGGATGTGATCCTTTTGAGACACCAATCTTCCTCCGAATTTCATATCCACACGCCGACTACTTCTCGAGGTGCGGATGCTTCCACCAAAGTTTTCGCCGGCCTGGGCAGGCTGACGGCCGAATCGGGAGAGTAGTTTCCGTTGCAAATACGTCCAGTTAGCCAGCTTCCACGGACATAAACCATTCTCAAGTGGATGATGGCGGCAAGGCAATAGCTATGAAACGGACAATCCTGACCTTGGGAGCGTGTAATTTTCACCGCCAGCAGGAGACCTAGTCCAGAAATGTCTGGCGTCACCACCTCGCTACCATGCTTGTTGTTGAGAGGACATTAGCCGCGGCACGTTTTGTCCTCTGGGCTGCTTCCACGAAGTCGTAAATGTTCAACAACGGCGACGCCATTCCTCCTCCGGCCTCCTATAGCCAACGTCTCGCGCTTCGACGGTAGTCAGCGTAGTTTTGACCAAAAATCTCGGACGGTTTAGCGGATGGTGAGGGCGCGAGCAAGGGAGCCATGGACTGAGAAAACAAAGGTGTCCTAACGGACACATAAATAGAACATGAACATCATATGAACATGCTGAGAAACAGTATACCAGCCAAAAATCCCTAAGGCCTCGATTTTGGCTACGGCTTTCGCAAATTCGAGTCTACTATTGGGTATAAGCCTTGTCCGGTCGTCCGAAATAAACGGTCAATTCCTTGCGTATAACCATCGGCGGGTGCTATCACATCGTCGCTAAAGGAAGTAAAAAACTGGCACGCACGGACCAGGTGGCTTCACCGCCTCCTCGCCGACCCTTTCCAGGCAGGTGCCCCATGCCCAATGCTTTCGAAGCTGTATCTGTGCGTCAGCTGCACTCTTTTCGAATTTTGGCAGTATTGATTCTCTCTGTTCTCTGGGTCAGCTTAAACGGGTGCAAAAAGGAAAGCCCTGCCATCAAAGAAGGCGTATCCAGCGAACAGGCTCCGGCTGGCGCCCTGGAACTCATTTTTCCTTACGGCTCTGAAAAGGAAAAGTGGATCAACGACGTCACGCGCGATTTCAATCAACGTAACGTGAAGACCCAGGGCGGCAAGACTATTTATGTTCGCGCACTCCCCATGGGTTCCGGTGAAACGATTGACAACATCCTCTCGGGCCGCCTGCAGGCTCACCTTGCCAGCCCTGCATCCGCCGCTTTTATCAAACTAGGAAATGCCGAGTCACGCTCGAAATTAGGCAAGGACCTCATCACTTCGACCGACAACCTGGTTCTTTCGCCGGCAGTCATTGCCATGTGGAAACCCATGGCGGACGCGATCGGCTGGGGTAAGAAACCACTTGGCTGGTCGGATATTCTAGCGCTCTCTCGCAATGAAAAAGGCTGGCAAGCTTACGGCTTTCCGCAGTGGGGAAAGTTCAAGTTTGGTCACACGCATCCGGAATACAGCAACAGCGGCCTCATCTCACTTTTCGCGGAAGCTTACGCTGCCTCCGGTAAGACTGCTGGCCTGACGGTGGTGGACCTCAACAAACCGCAACTCAAGCAGTTCATTGGGGGCGTCGAGCAAAGTGTTGTTCACTACGGAAGCTCCACGGGCTTTTTCGGTCGAAAAATGTTTGCCAATGGCCCGGAGTACCTTTCGGCTGCGGTCCTTTACGAAAGCATGGTCGTGGAGTCCTACGCGGAGAATAATCTGGCCTTCCCGGTTGTGGCGATCTATCCGAAGGAAGGGACATTTTGGAGCGATCATCCTGTTGGTGTCGTCGAGCGCGAATGGGTAACCCCGGAGCATCGCGAAGCCGCGAAAATCTATGTCCAGTACTTG
>JBAVHY010000334.1:0-22196 GCA_049686315.1 Candidatus Acidiferrum sp.
CTGGATCGGAGATGCGGCGGAGATCCGTGCCGCCATGGTGCGGAAGCAGAAGACGGACGCGCGCGATGCTCTGCACATTCTCGACTTGCTGCTCACGAACCGTTTTCCCCGAATCTGGGTACCTTCATCGGCGGAGCGGGACCTGAGGCAAATGCTGCGGCATCGGCACAAACTAGTTCGCTTTCGCACCTCGGTGATGTACCAGCTGCACGCCTTGGCGAATCAACCCTTTGCCGCCGCGTAAAACGATTCCAGTTCGGTAGGAGGACCGCCGGATTTGGCGTCCTTCGGAATCGGGGAAGCAGTTTCTAGTTAGCGGGTTTCGCAGCCGGCTTTGCCACACGCTTGGTCTTGAATTCGACAAGAATACCCTCAGCGGGCTTATCGGAGAGATTCTCAGGTAAATGGGTGCCTGCGGGTGTCCATTGTGCTTCACCGGCCTTGCCCGACTGTTCTTGGGATTTCCCATCGGGAAGAGTCATTTTGATGTGCATATCCGTGAGGTAGACAACCACCAGGTCGGGGTGCGCGTGCATGACGGACTTTTCGTGCGGCCCGTATTGAAAACGCAAAATGCGGACTTGCGCATTCTCAGATTCGACTTTGTAGTGCTTCGGGTCAACCTTGACCGGGTCTTGCCCCTTTACCGCTGCTCCCATCAGGCACACGAGTGCTATCCCAAGTAAGAATCGATGCATTGCTGTTCTCCTTTTTTATTCAGAATGGTCCGACCTGATACTTGCGAAACTAGCTCGGGTCGACTCTAACTGTCAACGAATTCCTCCGCGGCCTTCGGTCGACTCCGGTGAGTCGGACAATCGGAAACTGATCCACCACACCCAAGCCAGCAGTCTGCAAAAACGTTATTTCTATAGTCACAACCACACGATACAATTCCACGCAACTACCGAGAATGCCTTTGAGAGCCGGCCAAGTGAAATTACTCGACTCTTTCCATCTTCTCGCGCGAGGTTAACGGCATTTGAAAACTCCTGGACGATTCTTCTTCGCCTTCACCGCTTTCCTCCTCCTCGCCTTGATGGCGCTCCTCGCCGGTAGCGCCGCGCGGCGTGAGTCCGTAACCGTCGATGAACTCGCGCACACCGGCGCCGGGGTGAGCTATCTCCAGAAATTGGATATGCGCATGAACGAAGAGCATCCCCCACTTGCGAAAGTGCTGGCTGCGTTGCCGCTGGTTCTGCGTGGCGCGCATGCCGACTATTCCAACTTCTCCTGGACGTTTAGCGGCAAGATATTCTACGGGTTTTTGGGCGAATGGGTCTTTGGACACTGGTTCCTCATGCAATGGAATGATCCCCATTCGACAATGGTGTGGGCGCGAGCCGCCATGCTTTTGCTGACCTTGTGCTTAGGCCTCATTCTTTATGTTTATGGCTCGCGGCTCGGCGGCGCTTGGGGAGGCTTGTTGTGTCTCTCTGCCTTTGTCACCATGCCAGCGTTTATTGCCTTTGGCCCGCTCGTAATCACCGATATCGCTGTCGCACTGTTCTGGTTGCTGGCGGTTTGGCAGCTCCCCAATATGTGGCGTTCTCCCTCGCAGGGAACAATTGTGAAGTTTGGCCTGGCGCTGGCAGGCGCTTTTCTGTCCAAGTTTTCTTCGGGCCTGTTGTTCTTCGTGTTCATTGCCTTTGCCTTGAGTTTGCGGTTCAAGCCGCTCCCGGAGCAACCGGCAGACAAAACTGAACTACGCCGCTGGCGCCGCCGCGCGTGGCGCAATGTTGCAAAAGGCACTCTCTGGGCCGCACTGTTCGTTTACATCACCTATTTCGTACTCTCCTGGAATGAGCCCACGGACTCGTTCAACATCATCCCGCATTTTCCTGCCTCGCTGGTCCTGCGGCGGTTGCTCATGCCTCTGTGGCTGTACCTGCGCGGCCTGCTCGGGTTTGCATTCAGTGCGACGAGCCGACCCACCTTTATCCTCGGCCATGCTTATCCGCACGGAGTCTGGTTCTATTTCCCCGTGCTCTTCCTCTTGAAATCGCAGTTGACCTTCCTCTTGCTGCTCCTTCTTGCCATCACCGTGGCCCTGCTCCTGAAGCGCCGTTTACCTTCTCAACCGGCCATTCCCCCCGGCATGGAAATGCATTGGCGCAGCGTCTGGGTCTCCCTGGCGGTTTTCGTCGCCGCCTGCATGCTCAACCGATTGGACATCAGCATCCGCCATTTCTCGATTGCCTTGGCATTGACTGTCTTGCTGCTCGCTCCTCTCCCCCGCGCACTGGAACTCCTGCGCGCTTCGCACCCGCAAGCAGCACGCATCGGAAGCTGGCTGACAATTGCCCTGGTGCTGGCTTCCATCGTTACCGCCATACGCGCCTACCCGAACTATTTTCCTTACTTGAACTCTCTCAGCATGGGACAGCCGGGCTACGCCCTGGTCAACGACTCCAACCTCGATTGGAACCATGCTCTTCCCGAAGTTGAAACCTTCGTGCGCCAGCGCGGTTTGCAGCAGGTCTTGCTCGACGAGTATGGCTTTTCGGAGCCCACCGTCTACGTTCCCCAGGCGCAGTTCTGGGATTGTCAGCAGCCTGGACCCAACGATGGCGGTCAATGGGCTGTAATCTCCGCCAACTTTATGATCGACTCTGGAAACTGTATTTGGCTTTTGCGCTATCCGCACACCGTCCTCGCCGGCGGCAGCATGTATGCGATCCAACTTCCGGCGATCATTCCCGCGGCAGGCCAGCCGGGCGGGCCGCCGCTCCCCGCAGACTACCGCTTTTTCGGAGGCGTGCGAGAGTTCGATCCACGTTCGCTATTCTTGCCATGTATCCGCGATCCGCAACAGCTTCAGCCCACCATGGACCACATGCGGGAAATAGGCGAAAAGATGCGTCAGAAGAAATAAAACAGAAAACTCAACATGCCTGCGAAGAGTTCCCCGCGCGTCATCAGCAAACAGGAAGTAAGTCAGATACTTCCGTATAGCTCGTTTGAACGAAGCCGCCCGGCGGCGGACGCTGCGCATGAGCGAGCGGAGCAGTGATTGCCCAGCAATTTTGATCAAAGTGTGTGGTCACGATTGGGGAGGAGGTGCTCCAGTGACCCCGCCGGCGCTCGAGATTGCCGATCTCATCCGCACTGCTGGAGCTGCCTTCGTCGAGCGAAACCGCCAGTGGATCCGTTGGAGGCATGTCAAAGTGCTGCTGGCCATTGCGCGGTGTCGTACGGCTGCGCTTGGTGGGCATCTCGATGAGTGCACCCGCTGCACACATCGTGCCCCGATCTCGTATAACAGCTGCCGTGATCGCCATTGCCCAAAGTGTCAGACCGCCGCGCGCGAACGCTGGATTGCCGCACGTCGACGAGAACTGCTTCCCACGCGCTACCTGCACGTGGTCTTCACGCTCCCCCGCCACCTGGCCCCGGTGGTGCTGCAGAACAAAAAGGTGATCTACGATCTCTTGTTTCGTGCCAGCGCGGAAACTCTTCTCGAAGTCGCTCGCGATCCCAGACACCTCGGTGCAGAGATTGGTTTCTTCAGTGTGTTGCACACCTGGAACCAAAAGGTCAGGCTTCATCCCCATGTCCATTGTGTGGTGCCCGCCGGAGGCCTCTCGCTCGATCACACCCGCTGGGTCCACTCGCCGGAGACCTACTTCCTGCCCAAAGCGGTACTGCGTAAGGTCTTTCGTGGCAAGTTTGTCGCGGCCCTTCGGCAGGCCTTCCAGAATGGTGAGCTCCGCTTCCCCGAAAACTTGAAGCTCCTCTCCGAACCCAAGATCTTCGCTGCTTGGCTCCGCCCACTGTTTCGACAAGACTGGGTGGTCTACTTGAAACGTCCCTTCGGTGGCCCCGAATATGTGCTGCAATATCTCGGCCGCTACACCCATCGCGTGGCCATCTCCAACCATCGCCTCGTTTCCTTTGCCGATGGCCAAGTGACTTTTCGCTGGCGCGATTCCGCTCACCACAACGAACAGAAGCTCACTGCTTTGTCACACGATAAATTCTTGCGCCGCTTCCTGCTGCATATTCTTCCCCAAGGATTCGTGCGTATCCGGCACTTTGGTTTCCTGGCCTGCCGACGGCGCCACACGACATTACCCCAATGCTTCCAGTTGTTGGGTGCGGCACAAGAAGCGCTTACCGAAGAACACACTTCCTCCACCGAAGACGTTCCCGATCTTTATCGCTGTCCCAAGTGTGGAGCACCAATGAAGGTCATCGAACGACTCACCGCTGCCGAAATCCAACTTCGTTCTCCACCACGGATCAGCTCTGCGGCATGAAACTGCTTTCTTCAACTCCGGCACTCCGCGCACTTCTGTGCGCTACGCCCCTCTCTGCCTGGTCGGAAAACAAATTCCTTCTTGCAGCATCTTCGACAATAGTTTTCACATCACGGTTTCACCATAGCCATTCTCTCGGTCGGCGGTGTGACGAGTCGTGCTCCACGGAGCAGCTTCGGCGCACTTCAAAACCGTCTCTTCCCACAATTGAATTTGCATAAGGCCCGCGTCCGCCGCAACCACGGGCGGCCACCTCCAAACGGATTTACCGGACGCGCGCGGAGCTCCTCGCCTCCGCTCACTCGTCGGCGAGAACGCGCATCCGGTAAATCACTAGCGTAATCAGGCATTGACATCGAGACTTGGGCAGCGATTTTTCCGGTGAAACGGGTTTTATGCGGAAAGCAGGGCCTTAATTTCGTCTTGGATAAACTTCGAGTCTGCAGTGTTGAGACCGGCCCCGGCCATATGGCCCCATTTGGATGGAATGACGCGAAAACGGGCGCCCGGAATGCGTGCGGCTTCGAACTCAATATCGTCAGGGGTGAAGTATAGGTCCGTCTGGCTCGCCATAACTGTGGCCTGAGCTTTGATCGCACCCAGCGCCTTCTCAAGACTTCCCCCAAATCGTGGCGCTTTGCCCAGATCGTTCAGCTGCCAAGTACGAAGCATCGACAAAAGATTATTTGCGTCTCGTCGCATATAGCGCCTTTCCCAGAAGCCGATTATGAAGTCGTCTAGGGAGTTGAACCCCAACTCCTTGTAAAGTTCCTCCTTGTAAAAGGGCTGCGACAATCCCCATCCAGCGTAAACACGTGCGAGCGCCCGCATCCCCCTGATAGGCGGACTCTGGTAGTCGCCGTTCATCCAGGCGGCATCCGCCGTCAGCGCGGCCCGCACGCCTTCAAGGAAGACCGCGTTGTGCGGCGTCGTTCTCGCGGTGCCACAGAAGGGGGCGATGCGCTCCACCATGTCCGGATAGCTCGCGGCCCATTGAAAGGCCTGCTGGGCGCCCATCGAATACCCTGTCACCAGCGCGACCCGACGAACGCCGAATACCTCTGTGACCAAGCGGTGCTGCACGGCGACGTCGTCCTCAATCGTGACGGCTGGAAATCGCATCCGATCCTGGGGCGGCGCTGTGTTGCTCGGAGACGATGACAAGCCGTTCCCAAGTTGATCAGGGACAACGATGAAATTCTTATCCGGATCCAAGGCCTTCCCCGGTCCGATCAGCCACTCGATATCGTTGTGTTGCGCGGCAAACTGGGTGGGGTACAAGATGACGTTGTTCTTTGCGGCATTCAGCTGGCCATGAGTTTTGTAAGCCAGTCTAGCGTTCCGCAATATTTCCCGCGTTTGCAGCGTCAGGTCGCCGAGCTCAAAAACACTTTCGTGCTGAGGCCACCGAACGTCCTCGCTCACAATGGCACCGGGCAATCCCATGGCATCACTGACCCCTGCGGAAAACAGGCCGCGAAGGAAGTCGCGGCGTGAGCAGTCGAAATCGAGTCTTCCATCCTTCATTCTCAATTCCCGTTGCCTTCACGCGCCCTAGAGCAAGTGATTGGGGAGTATTGTCGGCAACACTTCCCTAATTCTCTCTGCCTTGCCCGTGATTCGTACGGAATGCCTGAAGGGTAAAAAGTGCAACTGGCTGGCATCGAATTGCAGATCAGTCCACAATCGGCGGACCCGGTGTCCCATCGGACCATCCGCCAACCCAGACCATGAAAATGGTCACCCGTTCTTCAGGATCATCGGCCGCGATAACGGGCGAGCCGGGCAGATTGGCTCCCCAGGTTTTCGCTGCGTCGCCCGGAACAAAAAACATCAGATGTGGATGCCAGCTCATGGCCTGGTCGTTTAAATACTGGTGCTTCGACATCATGTAGCACATTGCTCCGGGCTCCAGCGCTGGCAGCTCCTTCTTAATGAACGCTGACGCGGTGGCCACGACGATCTCCTCCTTCGATTTTCCCGCCAGCACCAGTTTGGTCTTCATCAGGAAGATGGGCGCAAACGTCCTCGCGGCCGGCGGATTAAAGCAAATGGGGGAGCGGATTTTGGGATTCCAGAAGTCGCGCTCGTCGGTGGCGGCGCCCCATGCTCTTTCCACCAGACAGAGAAAGCCATTGCTGCCCTTCACGGCGATCGCGTATCCCTCCAGCCCAAGCACCATCACTTCCGCTTCGTCGGAGATGGATTTTGGAGCGGCACTGCGCGCCAGCGCGATTTCAGAATTCTTGTCCGGTATCAAATATTGATTGAGAGGAGCCATCGTTGGATAGGGAGCTTTTGCCGCCTGCGCTCGTGCCTGACCTGTTGTGCCGAGTAAGACAGCCTGCACAAAGAGTGCTATGGCGATGATCTCGGCATTTTTCCGCATGCCACGCTCCGGTAAGTTCACAGTGCCAAGTTTCGGATCGCCGATCCCCAGGTTGCCCCCGATACTAAACCTGATACTAAACAGGACAGGAAAGGGCGTCAAATAGTCATTCGGCCCATCGAAGATGATGCAATTGTTCCGGTTTTGTCGGAATTCCAGCGGCTATTTCCAGCGGTCACCTTGCTTCAGGACGTAATGCACAAACACATATCGCCACGGGATAAGAGGAATAAACATAACGACCATCAGGACGGCTTTGATGTCTTCTGCCGTCGCCGCATTGATTTGGTGGGCGGACCATAACGGCAGCGCAAAGGCTACGAGATATATCGCCTTCCAGGTCAACTCGAACAACAATATAGGTAACATTCGCAGGGGATATCGAAGACCCAATGCGGCGGTCAGGCCGAGGCCGGCGAGCAAGGCCAATTGGATCCCTCGCGCTGCCGCGAGTTCGTTCGTGTGGTAGAGGACGACGGGCCAGATATACGCGCCGAGCCCAGCGGCCATGATGAGGTACGCGGCCCGCAACGTGTACAGGCGAAATAGCGAGACCTCGAGCGTGGTGCCACGTGGTGTGGCGCGATCGACTGAAACAGACGGGCCAACAACGGAGTTCATCAGGCGCATCCTAACACCCAGCACTGGGCGAATTGCCGGCACCTTTCATTACCGGATTATGGAAAGGTAGCGAAATCTAACGCAGTTTTAGCGAATGACAGGATGACGGCATTTCTGAAAGGATTGTCCGTCACTCGGAGTTCATTTCAGTCCGGGTTGAACGAAGGATGCATGAAATCTTGATCGGCGATTATACAATGGGTCAAGTTGCGAGGCAGCGCGGCTCCGAATAAAAGGGGTGCAGCCGAATGATGGGAACACTTTGCAGTGTCGCGATTCAGCTTCCACGGCTGGCAGCGACACGTGTGCCCGAGTTTCTACAGTTTTCTCCCGCAGTCTTGTCGGCTCTGCCTGCCTGGTTCTCATGGAATCCGGTGTTGCCTTACGTCACCGCGGTTCTGCTGCTGGTTGTCGGCCTGAGCATAGCGATTAAGAAGGCGCCGCCGCAGGCCAGATGGCTGGATAAAATCATCCTTTGTGGCCCTCTGTTCATCGGCGTGCCCCTGGTTCTGTTCGGCATAGACCACTATTTGTTTCCCGCGGAGATAGGCCAGATCATACCTGCCTGGATTCCGGCCCATACCTTCTGGGTTTATTTCGTGGGAACGTGCCTCATTCTCGGGGGCTTGAGCATCGTGTTCCAGAAATACGCCGGGTTGTCGGCCGGACTTTTCGGAATCATGCTTCTCTGTTTTGAGGCGCTCATGAATATCCCCGCGGTTGTGGCCGAGCCTCACAACCGGATTATCTGGTCGCTGGCCGTAAGGGAATTTTCCTTCAGTTGGGGTGCCTTGTCTTTTGCCGCAATGCATACACGAGAATGGAGGACTAAAGGCACGCATTGGCTTATCTCTGTTGCGCGCATTGTTCTTGGAATTGCTTTAATTTTCTTTGGCGTGGAGTATTTTCTTCACCCCGAACTCCTTCCGGGGGTTCCCCTCGAGCAGCTGACGCCCAATTTCATTCCAGCCCATTCCCACTGGGGGTACTTGACAACTGTGGTCTATGTTGTCGCCGGCGTCTGCCTGCTCATCAACAAAAAACTGCGTTTAGCAGCCACATGGGCCGGCGTGTTTGTTCTTTTTGCCGTGATCATTTTTTGTGTACCGTACATGTTCCAGTACGCTTCTGACGTAGGAAAAGGACTGAATGTCCCGGCGGATACTTTGGTATTGAGCGGAGCGATGTTGTGCCTGGCGGGAAGCCTACGAGAAAAGTCGGCGAGTTCAGCAAGAGCATGAGCATGCTCGGTTGACCAAATCAGCCAAATGGATTCAACACACGGCATCGGATTGTCGCGACACCATCAGCCCCGTCCGGTACCTGTGAACATGGCCGCATACGGTCGGCCATCGAAAGCAGACCGGACGTGAGAAATTTTTTCACCTCTGAACTCATGCCATTCGGCGACCAGAACCTTGCCTTCAGCGGGTGCCTTTGTCTCTAAGTCGAAAAAGACCGCGGCATTGTTTCCCTGAGCAATAATGCCTTTCACTTCCAGGCGAACCGTAACCTGCAGTAGTCCTGTCAATGCCCTCAGGTACTCTTCAGCGCTGCGATAGGTCTGGAAGAGTCCGATGAATACAAGATCATCAGCCAAATAGGCGCGGGCCGCGGCAAGATCCCTTTTCACGACTGCGTTATAAAATTTCTTCAGAATTTCTCCGCACTCGGACTTGCCGAACGAGTCACGCTTTCCGGCAATCATCTCGTAGTCGGTGAACACGACATCGCCGCCAACCAACTCCGGCGAGTAGAAGGACTCAAACTGGTTTACGGCTTCTGACTGGCCATGACGGGTCTGCGCCGCGGCATCCTCAAAAATAAAAAAATGCAGCAGGCGGGTGGGGTCGTCCCTTTGCTGCCAGGCTAGATACATCTGCGTGCCCGGTTCATTTTCCTGTACGTACGGCACAAAGTCCTTGATTGCCTTTCTGACCTTCTCGACTGCCGAAGCCTTCACTTGATAACCACCAGTTTGATAGATTGCCATTTTGCTCTCCTCAGAGGAATGTAAGTCCGACCTGTCCCACGGAAGCCAGACCGCTCGCCGGCCAGACTATGCTCCTGGACCTGTTAGGCGTTCACTGTATTGCTTCTGCAACCGGGCCTTGGTCCTCCAGAACGGGCGCGGGTTTCGACCGCTAAGATGATCCACAAGAATATCCACGTGCGTATGCCATCCGCTGGCCACGCTCACCATCTTCGTCCGCTCACCGAGGCGGCGGTGAGTTATGACAAGAAGCACGCTACTGCCCTGAGGGGTCAGTTGGAAGGTCACTTCTGAAGCAGCAGGCCCATCGCCCCAAGTGTAACTAAGCAAGCGAGGAGGATCGCATTGCGTGACCTGCCCGGGAACCTTACAGGAGTCATCCTTACTTGGCGGTGTTTTCTCCGTGGTAAGCTCCGAAAAACGGAATTGCAATGCCACGCGCCCACCCACTCGCAGCTCCATCGGCCCGGCGCCAAACCACTTTCTTCGCTTTTCTGGCTCCGTCAGGTAAGCCCAGACGCGTTCGACCGGACCAGGCAATAGCCGCTCGATACGAAAGGTTCCCGTTTCAATTTTCGCTCCGTGCTCATCTGGTCTGTGCCTTTCATGATTGTTCGGTTTCTTAGGTCCTGCGCTCATCGCGGTAGTCGTCGTCTCCTTTTTTGCCTGGATTTGGAGGTTGGCCTGTCTTCTGCCCGCAAGAGAGCCTCAAGAGTATCCAGCCTCTTAGTCCACATTGCTCGTTGCGTGGCAATCCACGAACCCATTTCGTCGAGCGGTCCAGGATTTATTGATAGCAGATACTCACGACCTGCACGTCTGCGCCGAACCAGGTGCGCACGCTCAAGCACTTGAATGTGCTTCGAGACCGCGTTCAGCGACATTGCGAACGGCTTGGCCAGCGTCGTGACACGCACCTCCCCGTGAGATAAACGCTGGAGCATGGCTCTCCTTGCCGGATGCGCCAAAGCCGACAAGGTTCTATCAAGCCTGAGATGCGGAGCCATTATATTCAACCAGATGGTTGAATGTAATTGGCTATGGCCCTATTTGTCAAGCGCAAGCGGAGAAACGGTTATTCAAGATAGTCAGCGAAGGCCATTCGATTCGCGTATCTCCCTCTGGCCAAGCTATTAACTGAGTTGCTCGTCGGCATACACGAGGACGACGGAAGCCTCCCGTTGGCGTCGCGTAATCTTCCAATAAGCGCTGATCAGCCGATCCTTCTCTTCTGTGGGGACCAGGCGGAAACCATGCCGCTGGTAAAAGCGAATAGCCCACTCGGCGGCAGCCCAGGTGCCCACGAGCAATTGTCCCCGGGACTGGCGCACCAGCGCAGCGAGCAGCGCGCCTCCGATACCGCGATCCTGATGGGCAGAGAGCACATACGCGTGGCGAATCAACGTTGCCTCATGTACCTTCTGAATCCCCATAACGCCGATCAGATCTCCCGAGTCCTCCCATCCCGAAAATTGCACGCCTGCGGCGATCTCTGCCAGCAATTCGGCTCGCGGCATGTAAGGTTCGTGCCAGCAGTCGGCCGGAATGACTCCTCGGTAGGCTTGCGCCGCCTCGTTGATGATGGCTCCAACGAATGCAACTTCGGTCTCGCGGCAAGGCCGGATCATTACTTCTCCTTCTGATGACGGCCGGTTTGCGGTGTTCTGCATCCCGACAGAACTAGGGTGACCAAGGTATCTGCGAACTTTCTCGAGAGAGGTGCGTGACGCTGCAACAACCTGAAGGTCGTAGCGCCGCCAAGTGCGTCGATAACCAGATCGATATCCGTATCCGCGCGAAGTTCGCCACGACGAATAGCCCGCTTAAGCACCTGGCGGGTTATCTCCCGGCGGCGCTTTGCAAAGTCCGCCAAGAATGCTGCGCTGGATTTGGGGTTCGTCAGGGCTTCGGCGATTAGCCCGATGAATGCCGGGCCCGCCACCGTACGCGTCTGCAGGCGTATTACCGTGTTGCAGATGTGCCGAAGGTCGCCTGCGATATCGCCACTGTTGGGATCCTGTAACTCCCGGCCCGCCACTTCGAGATAGAGTTCCATGCATAACGCGGCCTTCGCCGGCCAACGCCGGTAAAGGGTAGTCTTGGCAACGCCGCTTTCTTCCGCGACCCGCTCCATAGTCAGCAGTGAATAGCCGCCACGGCGTAGAATCACCGCGGCGGCGGCCAGCGCGCGCCCGCGCGTCCCCGCATTCCCGTGGGAGATTTCGCCGTCGATTTTGTGCTTGACAGTGTGCATTGATCATCGCTACGCTACGTAGCGTTCACATTGTCTGTGGACCCTTTCCAATTGTCAAGCTGTAGGGCGGGGCTGCCTATTTCTTTCAGCGTTCGACGGTTCGCGAGATAGACTCATAGCGTTACTCGAAAAAATCCAAGGAGAATGCACGCATGTTCACCAACCTTAAGTCCCGCCTGGCGCGGCCCGTCTGCGGGAAGTTCTATGGATGGATTGTGGTCTGGATCGCGCTGGTCTCCTTTGCCGCTGGATCGCTCGTTACTGCCCGGTTGATGCATGCGAGGCAAGTGCAAGCAGATAGCAATCATGTTTTTGAGCTCATGGTGTATCACACTGTGCCGGGCAAAGTGCCGGAGCTCGAGTCGATCTTCCGTGATGTTTCCAAGATGCAGGCCAAGTACGGTCTCAATATCGTCGGCTACTGGGTACCTAACAATGATCCCTCCTGGGCCAATACATTCATTTATCTCGTAGTTCATCCCAGCTTGGAAGAAGCGAAGAAGAATTGGCACGCGCTTCATGTCGATCCGGCGTTTCCACCGTATCGGGAACAGGCTGTCCCGCTCATCGAGAAAGTGAACGATCAATTTCATGTGGACGAGGTGTACATGCGCCCAACGGACTATTCGCCGATGAAGTAGATCTCCGGTTTGACGAGATTCCATCTTAAGCCAGTAGGCTGGGCCATTTCCTGCCACGACTCGAGAACAATCGCCAGCGTGCTGTATCTTTTCAACACCCGCGTGCACTATCACGCCCCCTCGTTCCCAGTTTTGCTAAGATGGCCCTGCAAGCGTGTAGCTTTGTCGACTCGCCCCTCATCTGCGTCGGTAGTCACTGAGAGTGTTATTGAATTCCTGAAGACTGTCCCGCCCTTCCAGTTTCTACCTCCGAGCGAACTCCCCCGCCTCGTGCCGAGCATGACGCTGGAGTATTTCCCGAAAGGGGCCGCGATCATCAGCGCCGGACAACGCGCATCGGAAGCGCTCTACGTCGTTTACAAGGGCGCTGTGGAACTCACGTTGCCTACCGCGGCGGGAAAGGAACTCGTCTTCGATCTTCGCAGCGAAGGTGAAATCTTCGGACTGCTTTCCTTCATGGGAAAGGACACCGCCCGCCTCGACGTCACCGCGATCGAAGATGCACTCTGCTACGGCATTCCTGGCACGGTGATTGAGGAACTCTCCTCACGTTACCCTGAGTTTTCGGAATATCTGGTTCGCGTGTCCATAACGCGGTACATGGACCGCAGTCTGAAGGAGCTCCGGGACCAGACGCAGTTGATGGGCAGCACCGAACGCTTACTCTACTCGCTCGCCGTCAAGGATGTCGCCAGCGCTCCGGCCGTGGTCTGCACCGGTGAAACGTCCATACGGGAGGCCGCGCGGCTGGTCTCCGACTCGCATGCCACGTGTCTGGCGGTCGTGGGGCCCGACGGCCGCGCCATCGGGATCGTGACGGATCGCGATTTTACGGATCGCGTTTTGTCCAAGGAATTGTCCCTCGATCTTCCTGTCAAGAGCATCATGAGCGCGCCCGTAATGTCAGTCGAGAGCACGGCGCCCTTGTTTCAGGCCCTACTTCTAATGATCTCCAGGGACATCCAGCACGTGCTGGTCACCGAAGAGAAATTGCCGAAGGCCGTCCTTTCCAGCCATGAAATTATATTGCTGCAAGGCAAGTCGCCACTCGCCGTTTCACGTCATATCGAGCAACAGAAAACTGTCCAAGGCCTCGCCGGCGCTCAGAAAAAGATCATCGAACTCCTTCCGCTGCTGATGCGGGAAGGCGCAAGGGTAAGCCACATCACGCGTGTCGTCGCGGAGATCAATGATCACCTGGTAGCAAAGATCCTGGAAATCACCGAAGCCGAATTGGGGCCGCCCCCTCTTCCCTACTGCTGGGTGGCGTTGGGCAGCGAAGGACGCCGGATCGGCGCAGGAATATTTTACACGCTTTTCACAATACGTCCGCAATGCACTGTGCGGTTGCGGCTATCCGCCCTGCCCAGCCGACTACATGGCTAGTAATCCACGCTGGCGGCAGCCGCTTTCCTCGTGGAAGAGCTACTTTCGGGCATGGATCCACGAAGCTGATCTCCATTCCGTCGAGGATGCTCTTATCTTTTTTGACATGCGCCCTGTCGGCGGCGATTCCTCGCTGTTCGAAGCTCTTGCCGCTTTCGTTCGCGAAACTCTGCGGGACGCCTCCTTCTTTAAGTCCCTTTTCGCATACGTCACTCTCGATCGGAAACCCCCCTCGGATTCTTCCGCACGTTCGTGGTCGAGCACTCGGGCGAGCACAAGGAAGAGCTCGATATCAAAACGTTTGACACCTGTCCAATCGTGAATGCTGCGCGTCTATTGGCCCTGGACGGGGGGATTGAAGCCACGAACACCGTTGACCGTCTTTCGGCGGCGCACTCGCTGACTTATCTAAACGATACCCTTCGCCGTGATCTGCTGGAATCGTTCGAATTGCTCACGCTTCTCCGCCTCGAACATCAACTTCAACAGTCGCGCGCAGGACAACCTCTTAGCAACTATGTAAACCCGGGCAGTCTCACGCACCTTCAGAGGAGCCTCCTTAAAGAAGCCTTCCAGACCATCACCCGCGCACAGTCAGGGATCTCTGATCGTTTCCGCTCCGCAGTGTGGGCGCAACTCGGGTCCTGAAGATGCCCCGGTGGCTTAACTTTCGGGGACGGCAGCCTGCAATAAGCAACTATCCGCCCGACACTCCCATACATTCGGTGCGCTATGCGGTCCTCGACACGGAGTTCACTTCGCTGGACCAGCGCTCGAACCGTCTGCTTTCCGTGGGCGCTATCATGATGGAGGGCGCCAGCATTCGAATGGGCAAGCAGTTTTACCGCGTGCTCAACCCCGGCGTGGAGGTGCCCCCAAGTACTGTCGTCGTGCACAAGCTTCGGCCGACCGATATCGAACGGGGAGAACCCCACTTCAGGTACTTGCGGAGCTGCAAGATTACATCGCTGGGGCCGTGCTCGTCGGGCACTTCATCAAAATCGACCTGGATCTTCTACGTAAAGAACTGCGGACGACCGAACACTCTCTCGACGGCCCCGTTGTGGATACGGCTCGTGTTCATCGCTGGCTGCTGCGGAAGGGGCGCTACACCGAGGACCTGTTCCACCGCCTCGAAAACGTGGACCTGGCTTCGCTGGCCAAGGTTTACAACATCGAGTTCCGCGAAGCCCATCACGCCCTCAACGATGCGTTCGTCACCGCTTGCCTCTGGCAAAAGTTGCTTCATCAACTCGAATCTCGCAGCATACGCACCCTCGCGGCCCTGCTGAAGATTGGCACACCCTAGTTGATCGAGTCTGTTACCACGTATCAGCGGACGCAGACGATTTGTGAAGCTCTAAGTTCCGGGTACCCCGTCCTCCCAGAGTCTCGAATTGCCCCGGGGTCCTGACATTCAACCCACTGATCTCTCGACGATTACTCTCAAGAATCTCATCAGCTTTCGCTGAGATTAAGGTGGAAAAGCTCATTAGATCGCACTTCTGCGAGTTCCGCGATTACATCGCACCCGAAATTGCTACAACTCAGAGAAAGCAGCGTGAATTCTTCGCGAGTCCGTTGTGATCGCTCGGACGGCATGCTACGGTCCGACACTGGCCTTACAACCCAGTCGTGAGGAAACTTCACAAGGGAGAGGAACTGCAATATGAGAATGTTCAGGTTTGACGAATTGGCCAAGGCGATTGTTCTCGCCTGCACCATTCTGGTCTTTGCCGCTCTTTCAAACGCGCAACCTGGCGGGAGGCTTGACGATGAGAAATCACCGACGCCGCCAGGACTGTTCATCACACCAACGGCCTTGACTGACTCGGTCCAGCAGCTATTGAATCCTGGCCTCACAAATTACCCCAACTTCGTCGCGGGCCAGGCGGTAAAAGCCGTAGTTAGCCCGGACGGCAAGACCCTGGCGATCTTGACAGCGGGAATGAACTCGCTGTTTTACCCTAATGGTTTCGCCGCTAACCTTATCGGTACGGTCGACAAGACGGCTTCCACACAGTTCCTCTTTCTATACGACATTGCCGGTGCGAATAAGAGCAAACCTGCCCTGAAGCAAGTCATCCAGCAGCTCAATGCACACGTTGGTCTCGTTTGGGGGCCAGATAGCCAGACGCTGTATGCGGCAGGGGGCTGTGACGACGTTGTATACGTCTACAGCAACAATGGCACGAGTTTCGGGCTAAGCAAACAGATCAGTCTGGGACACGCCCCGAATGGCTGTGCCAATCAAACCGGTATCGGTCTCGGCGTCGCGCCTAATGTGGCAGGACTTGCCATTTCTTCCAACGGAAAAACACTCGTTGCCGCTAACAATTACAACGATTCGATTAGCGTAATTGACACCGCGACCGGAACAGTGCGATACGAATACGATTTGCGGCCCTATGCGTCGGGCGCTCCGAATGGCACTAAGGGCGGCACTTTCCCGTACTCCGTGGTCCTGAATGGCGCCGTAGCCTATGTCGGCTGCGATCGGGATCGCGAAGTCGTCGCAGTGAACGTGGCCAGCCCAACCGCCGGCTCATTGGTCGCCCGCATTCCACTGGATGGCAATCCGAACGGCATGACCCTCAGCGCAGACGGTTCAAACCTCTATGTCTCGCAGGATAATCAGGACCAGGTCGCCGTCATCCATACTGCAAACCATAAGGTCATCCACAAGATCGACACGCGCGGCCCTGCCCGTCTGGATTTTCCCGGGGATACAACGGGTGCGGCGCCGACCGCAGTCACGATCAACCACGCGAACAAAACGCTTTATGCCGTCAACGCCGGCTCGAACTCTATCGCTGTTATCCCTCTGAGCGGTCCACACACTTTCCAGACGATCGGCCTTATCCCGACCGCGTATGACCCAACCGATGTGGCCTTCAGCGCCGATGGTAGCTGGATGTACATAATCAACGGCAAGAGCGACCAGGGTCCGAACCCTGGCTATGGCTACGGCAACTTTGCCTTTATCCAGGACATCACGCCGCCGGGCGGGCCGTTCCCGGGCGGCAATGCGGCAGAGTCTGCTATTCTCCGGTCGAACAACCAGTATCAATTTCAGTTGGAACACGCATCGCTAGTCAGTGCTCAGGTTCCGGACATGGGCGATCTCTGGAGTTTGACCTCACTGGTTGCAGCCAACAACGGATACGGGGTGGAACCCTCCGAGTCGGATACCAAAACCATGAACTTCCTTCATTCGAAGATCAAGCACATCATCTACGTCGTAAAGGAAAACCGTACCTTCGATCAAATCCTGGGCGATTTGGGTAATGGCTCCAACGGCGACCCCTCGCTGGCTCTGTTCGGCGAACCTGTCACACCTAGCTTCCATCGCATGGCGCGGAACTTCGTGACCATCGACAACTTCATGGATCCTGGCGACGGGTCGATGGACGGCTGGTCCTGGACCATGCGGGGCCGCGTCACCAACACCGAGACAATCACCCAGCAGGAAAACTACGCCCGCGTCAACCGCGGCCTCTCCTATGAGGGCGAAGGCCAAAATCGCAATATTCCTTCCAACCTAAAAACCACGGCCGCGCGCGACTTTTTTGGTGACCCAACCGGCGCAACTACCCCCTATAGCAATGCTACTTCGTCGCTCAAGGGCGGCACCGCCAACATTTTGGCGGGTGACGGTGACCATGCCGCCACCGACGGCCCGGCTGGTTATCAGCAGGGGTACATCTTCAACGCGGTCTTGAACGCCGGCGGAACCATTCGTAACTACGGCTGGATGGCCAACACTCCTGGCAGTATCGGAACGATCGCAAACCCCATCTCTGATCCTTTCGCCGCCGGCGTCATCCAGACCACCGCGGCGAATCAACTCATCTTTGAGAATAAATTCTATGATCCGTACTTCCGCGCTTACGATCAGGCCTACCCCGACTTTTGGCGCTTCAACGAATGGAACCGCGAGTTCCAGCAATTCGTTGCCAACGGCAATCTGCCGTCGCTGGAGATGATCCGTGGACTGAGCCACGATCACACGGGTAGTTTCAACTCGGCCCTGGGGGGAGTCAACACCCCGGAACTGCAGCAGGCGGATAACGATTACGCGGTCGGCTTGCTGGTCCAAGCGGTCGCTAACAGCCCGTATGCGAAGGACACGCTAGTCATCATCATCGAAGATGACTCCCAGGACGGAGCAGACCACGTCGATTCTCATCGCGCCACGACCTACTTCGTCGGCCCCTACGTGAAGAAGCATGCAATCGTGAGCACCCGCTACAGCCAGCCCAACGTGCTTCGCACCATCGAAGACATCTTCGGCACGGAGCACATCAATCTGAACACCTATTACGCGCGGCCGATGGCAGACGTCTTCGACATCAGGTCGTCGGGCGCGTGGACCTTCAATGCCGTGGCCTCGACGCTTCTGAAGTTGACCACACTGGGGCTGGACCCAACGAAGGTCCAGTTCGCCTCCGGTCCCGACTTGAAGACGACTCATGACGCGCAATACTGGGCGGCGAAAACCAGCGGCTTCGACTTCTCGGGAGAAGACCGCGTTCCAGCTGAACTCTACAACAAGATCCTCTGGGAGGGTCTGAAGGGAACGGCTGCTCCAGCCGTCAAAACCCGCTTATCGAAGGTCGAAGCCGACGAAGATAAAGACGGGAAATAGGCCAACGTCCACCCGCTAATCGGGCTTAATGCCTGCAAGCACTTCGAGGAAAGGGGCGGGCGTAATTTCCGCCCCTTTTTCTTTGATTACGCCTTTTCTATAGAGCTATTACTTACACAACGTCCTCGGGGACACGTACTGTCCAATTCATTCAGTTTTTCCGGCTCATCCACATCACGGTCGCAAACATCCCTTATAGTCCTTCACTGGGCGAAGGGTGTGACCAAGTTCCTACTGACGATCCGTGATTGCGGCAACAGCGCCACTTCCCGTGTGCTTTCCGCCACTGTCAACTGGGCCCTCCCAGCAGTTACTTGAGCCACCTGCCGGTGTTTGCCATGTCTGCGCGTGCAGAGCAAACCTTGACGTGAATGTGAAGACAACTTCGTAGTGCGGTTAGGGTGTGGCAAGCCATGTTCCCGCGGCATGCCACATTCGACGCACGGAAAGGTAACTATGCGTTTTGCTATGCTGCAGAAATGCTTCGCAGGAATAGCCGTACTGTTGCTGTTGCAGCCTTCTGGAGTTATGCGGGCGCAAGAAGGGCCCAGCAGCAACCATCAGGAGTTGGTAAACAAATATTACATCCACCCGCCTTCATCTCCAAGCTTCATGGCGCGCGCGTACCCTTCGGGTGGTACCAGGAAGGATACGATGTGGAGCCGACCGATCAGGGCCCCCCGACAGCCGATGGAACCCACGCTTCCTACATTACCCACCACAACGGTTCAGCGTACTTTGGTTACATTGCCAATAACCCCCAGCTGAAGGCGCAGCTTCATGGTTTGGGCGACTTCTTCAGTGCCATGGATAACCGCACGCTTCCGAAGCGCGGCGGCGTTTTTTTCGTGAAGGGCGGCTTCCAGAACACCTTCAACCTGAAGCCTGGCGATCCCGATGTGACGGTTCAAAAGAACTTCATCGGGGATGACGACCATCCGGCTTATTCCGATGCGCAAATCAGCGAAGCCATGGTGGCGGAAGCGGTTAATAAGATTGCCAACAGCCCCTATTGGAAGGACAGCGCCATCATCATTACTTGGGACGACTCCGAAGGTGACTACGACCACGTTCCGCCGCCGCTCCGCGCCTATGGTCCGGACCACTCGTTGATCAGCAATGGGCCTCGCGTTCCACTGCTGGTCATTTCGCCCTATGCGCCCACACATCACATTGTTCGCGAAACCGGAAGCCAATCCTCGGTCGTGAAGTTCATCGACGCCGTTTTCAACCTGCCTCCCCTTGCCACACTGCCCGACGAATTGAAAGGACGTGAGTTGGGCGAGAAGGAGTTTGGTCAGAAGGATCTTGGGCCGGAAGACGCTATCACTCCGGATATTTCCGATCTCGTAGCAGCCTTCAGCCCAACGCGCCTGACCGGAAAGGCCGACCCGCTGCCACCTTATTACCTGACTGTCTCGGAGGCGCTCATTCAAACGCTGCCCCAGTCGTGGGGATTTGGCGGCTGCAGGTATCTGGGTATCACGACAATCGACCGCCAGCAAGGGATCACAAACGTGGTTCCCAGCGATTTCAACCCGCGGCCTAACACTAATCCTAATTAACGGAATACTTGGCTCGGGCCGCGCCCAAGGATCACGATTCCGGGAAGCATTCTTCCGCGGCGCTGAAGTCTTTCAGACTCCACTTGCCGATTCCGGGTGGATGGCGGGCTACCCTTCCCTAATCCGGTAGGGGAAGGGTAGCTAACAATCCGCCAGCTATCTAGATTCAATCTCGGCACCCTCCAAATTCGCGCACTTCCTGCCAAATGGTTTGACCCGCCAGAAGCGAAATGTTATAAATCAAAGTTATCCATTCGCTCTCTTGCAGCACACGGTAGTGCCGGGGTCGTCCTGCTCCGCCCATGAGTTTACGGGTATCGCAGAAGAGCCGAAGGATTCCTGTCCTGTCAGAAATACGGGGTGTCACGCAATCTTCCGGCGAAATGCTCACCCGATTCTGGTGGAAGTTCTTGCGAGTTCAGTTCTCTTCGCTCCGCGTCGGGCCGGAAGTGTGTGTGGCTCACGGATCGTTGGGGCCCCGGTCGTACGCTCTGCCCCACAAATTGACGGTAAAGTTTGGAGGATTTTACATGCGCATCTCGATCGTCCCGGCTTGGGTTGTGATCAGCGGTTTCGCGAAACGCCTTTCGGCTGCTCTTGCTCTCCTGCTTCTCGTCGCCGTCGCTCTTCTCGCTGCTCCGGCGGAAGAAGCCGCAGGCGAGGCTGGTCTTCGCCTCCCTGATCTCTCTCAAGTTAACTTCTTGAACGGGCAAATTAACGGCCACAAGCTCCTGCTCTTCGGTATCCTCATTTGTATTTTCGGCCTGCTCTTCGGAATGACCATCTTCAGGCGCCTGAAAAACCTCCCTGTGCATAAGGCCATGCGCGAAATCTCCGAACTCATCTACGAAACCTGCAAAACCTATCTCATCACTCAAGGTAAATTCCTTCTCTTCCTCTGGGTCTTCATCGCCATTGTCATCATCCTCTATTTCGGCATTCTCTCTCCCGTGCCCGGCAAGTCCATCTTCCTTACCCTACCGATTATTCTGCTCTTCAGCCTGATTGGCATGGGCGGCAGCTACAGCGTGGCCTGGTTCGGCATTCGCGTGAACACTTTTGCCAACTCCCGCACTGCCTTCGCCGGTCTCCGCGGTATACCGTACCCCATCAATCACATCCCTCTCGAAGCGGGCATGAGCGTCGGCATGATGCTCATCAGCGTCGAACTCCTGATGATGCTGATTATTCTTCTCTTCATCCCCGGCGACTATGCGGGTCCGTGCTTCATCGGCTTTGCCATTGGTGAATCTCTCGGCGCCGCCGCGCTGCGTATCGCCGGTGGTATTTTCACGAAAATTGCCGACATTGGGTCCGACCTCATGAAAATCGTCTTCAAGATTAAGGAAGACGACGCTCGCAACCCCGGCGTCATCGCCGATTGCACCGGCGACAATGCGGGTGACTCGGTGGGTCCCACCGCGGACGGCTTCGAGACCTACGGCGTCACCGGCGTCGCCCTGATCACCTTCATCCTTCTCGCCGTGAAGGATCCCACCATTCAGGTTCAGCTCCTCGTCTGGATCTTCGTTATGCGTGTCATCATGCTGATCGCCAGTGCCATCGCCTATTTCATCAACACCGGAATTCAAAAAGCCCGCTACGGCAACGCCAAGGAAATGAACTTCGAAGCCCCACTCACTTGGCTGGTCTGGATTACTTCCTTCGTCTCCATCGCTCTCACTTATCTCGTTTCCGCTTTCATTATTCCATCTCTCGCAGGTGACCCCACGCAATGGTGGAAACTCGCCACGATTATTTCCTGCGGAACTCTTGCTGGCGCCGTCATCCCGGAACTGGTTAAGGTTTTCACTTCCACGGAATCGCGTCACGTTCGGGAAGTGGTTACCTCCGCGCAGGAAGGCGGCGCGTCCCTCGGCATCCTCTCAGGATTTGTGGCTGGAAACTTCTCCGCTTACTACCTGGGCGGTGCAATCGTCGCCCTCATGTCCATCGGCTATCTCATCAGCAACCTCGGACTAGCCAACCTGATGCTCGCCCCGGCGGTCTTCGCGTTCGGCTTGGTGGCATTCGGCTTCCTCGGCATGGGCCCCGTCACGATCGCCGTCGATTCCTATGGCCCGGTTACGGACAACGCGCAATCGGTTTTTGAACTCTCGATGATCGAACAGCTTCCCAACATCAAGCAGGAATTAAAGAAGGACTTCAACATCGACGTGGATTTCGAGCGCGCCAAGCATCTCCTGGAAGCCAACGACGGCGCCGGCAACACCTTCAAAGCCACCGCTAAACCCGTGCTCATCGGCACCGCCGTGGTCGGCGCAACCACCATGATCTTCTCCATCATCATGGCGCTCACCCGCGGCCTCACCGTCAACGTCAATAACCTTTCCCTCCTTCACGCCCCCTTCGTTCTTGGCCTGATTACCGGCGGCGCCATGATTTACTGGTTCACTGGCGCTTCCACTCAGGCCGTGAC
>JBAVHY010000335.1:0-1632 GCA_049686315.1 Candidatus Acidiferrum sp.
GCGAGCTCTCGGAGTATCTGAAGCAGCATGGGCTAGAGATCGGGGAACAGCTACGAAGCGGAACTTATCAACCGCGGCCGGTAAGACGGGTGGAAATCCCGAAGCCGGACGGCAACGGAGTGCGCAAGCTGGGCATTCCTTGCGTGCTGGACCGTTTTATCCAGCAGGCGGTGCTGCAGGTTCTGCAGAAGCGCTGGGACCCGACGTTCTCCGAACACAGCCACGGTTTCCGACCGGGGCGCAGCGCGAAGCAAGCGGTGCACCAGGCGCAGCAGTACATCGCCGAAGGATACCGCTGGGTGGTGGACCTCGACTTGGAGAAATTTTTCGATCGAGTCAATCACGACCGTCTGTTAGCGGCGGTGGCCGAGCGTGTGGCCGACAAACGAATGCTCAAGCTGATTCGAGCATTCTTGGAGGCCGGTGTGATGGAGGATGGATTGGTGAGTCCGGTGGATGAGGGAACGCCGCAGGGCGGTCCGCTCACGCCCCTTACACAAAAGTTAATTTTGACCGTTTGGGGGTTCGGAGCCCGCGTTTTGTGGCGGACCTGAAGGAATCGGAATGCTGTGACGAATGGTGATGGTATCCTCGCCGACCAGGATTTCTTTAACCAGCAGTCGAACGATTTTTTGGCGTTCCGTGACACTAAGACTGTCGGCAGCACTACGCAGGCGAGTAAGGAATGCCGTGAGAGTTTCTGCTAAACGCAGGAATGCGGCGCGATCATTCGCCTGGTCGGTGATCGCCTGCAGCTCGGCCCGGAGGGCCCGTTGGCGCTGCCGCAGCATAGGCATGCGTTCACGCAACTGCTCAAGCGACAAGAGCTCTTCTTGATAGGCGGTGAGCAGTCGTTCGATGCCGTTGTCCACCTGGCTCAACTCCCTCTGCAAACTCTGCTCCCGTTTCCGGGTTGGATCAGAAGTGCGTGCGGCGGCCAGCCGGCGATCAAGTTCCTGCTGGATCAAAGCTGGGTCTTCGAGCAGGCGGACCACCTCGGCCCAGACGATCTGATCGAGCAGTTCCTGGCGAATGAAGCGATTATTGTCGCAAACGGGGCCGCCCAGTTTCCGCCAGCTATCGGAGCCAATGCACTTGTAGTAATGAATTTTCCGTGCGCTGGTTTGCGTCGAGGTTCGCGACAAGGCGTAGCCACACTTCGCACAACCGACGAGCCCCTGCACCACACTGGGGGCGATGGTACGCCGACGCGATCGTATCTTGTTGTGGGACAGGAGCTCTTGGGCACGGGCGAAGCTTTCTTCGGTCACCAGGGCTGGCACGGGAATCTCAATCCACTCTTCGCGAGGGCGTTGGTGGCCGGCGGTATTGCTGGGCGTAGTTCTACCCCGCCGACGCTGTGGGCGCATTTGCTCGCGTGCAGAGAGGCGGGTCTTGCCGAAGCAGGCGACTCCGCGATAGGCGGGGTTCCGCAACATGCCCCAGACCACCGAGCGTTCCCAGCGGCCGGCCCTGCGCGGCGGAATGCCTTCGCGATTGAGCTGCCGAGTAATCTCCCCGATGCTGAGTCCCTCGACGGTATACATCTCATAGACGCGCCGCACTACACCGGCCTCGGCTTCATTGATAATGTAGGCAGCGAGCGCCTCTTCCGTCTTGCGGATATAACGG